>NZ_BAAAIF010000010.1:0-196238 GCF_039525925.1 Streptomyces javensis
GCTTCTTCCTACCCTGAGGCCTCGTCCGGTCCTTACGAATCTCGAAGTCCATCGCATCCCCTGAACTGGGGTGTTGCAACGACTCCTAGAACCCAAGGTTCCCCTCCCCGCCCCTTCCCGAAACCGGGGCTCCGCCCCAGACCCCGCTCCTCAACCGCCGGAGAGGCTGGAAGCTGGGGCTCCGCCCCGGACCCCGACCGGGCGTCCCGGATCCGCGCGAGTGTCGCCCGGCCATCTGGCTGCGCCGGCGTGCCGCGGGAGGGCGAGCTGTTCGCCCCCCCTTCCCGAAGAAACTGGGGCTCCGCCCCGGACCCCGGCCCCGACCGCGTCCCGGGTGACGCGGTTGGCGCCCGGCCGGGGCGACGGTCCGCCCGTGCCCCCCGGGGGTTCGAGGCGAAGCAGAAGAACCGGGGCTCCGCCCAGGCCCCCGGCCGGACAACCCGGATGCGCGCGGGCGTCCACCGATCACCCGCCGCGCCAGCACCCCGACCGCGCTCAGCCCGCCGGTGCGGGCGTTCACGCCCGCGCCCAGGTTCACCGGCCGGCCGCCACCCGACCACCACGTCGCAGGCGGTGCGGTCGGCTCACCGCCCCGGGGCCCAGGGGCGGAGCCCTGCCACGCAGCGGAGCCGCATATCGATGCTGCGGGAAGGGGCGGGGAGGGGAAAGAGGCCCCCGCGGCCAACCCCGTAGGCTCTTGGGCATGGAGAGCCTGCGGATGATCGAGAACTGGCCGGTTCCGACGGCGGCGGCCGCCGTTGTGCGTGCGGACGGCACCCTTGCCGGATCGTACGGCCCGACGGGCCATCGGTTCCCCCTCGCCTCGGTCACCAAGCCGCTCGCCGCCTACGCCGCGCTGGTCGCCGTCGAGGAGGGCGCGGTGGAGCTGGACGAGCCGGCGGGGCCCGAGGGCTCCACGGTGCGCCATCTGCTCGCGCACACCTCAGGGCTCGCCTTCGACGAGCACCGCTCGGTCGCCGCGCCCGGCAACCGCCGGCTCTACTCCAACGCCGGGTTCGAGGTGCTGGGCGACCACATCGCCAAGGCCACGGACATCCCGTTCCCGGAGTATCTGCGCCAGGCGGTGCTCCAGCCGCTCGGCATGGTCACCACCGACCTGCCCGGCTCGCCCGCCAAGGACGGCGTCTCGACCGTGGACGACCTGGTCCGCTTCGCGGCGGAGTTGCAGGCCCCGCGGCTGCTGGCGGCCGAGACGCTGGCCGGGGCCACCTCCGTGGTGCACCCGGGGCTCACCGGTGTGCTGCCCGGCTACGGACATCAGCGGCCCAACGACTGGGGGCTCGGCTTCGAGATACGCGACGGCAAGTCGCCGCACTGGACCGGTGCCTCCTCCTCGCCCCGCACCTTCGGACACTTCGGTCAGTCCGGGACGTTCCTCTGGGTGGACCCGGACGCGGGCGCCGCCTGTGTGGCCCTGACCGACCGGGCCTTCGGCCCGTGGGCGATCGAGGTCTGGCCCACGTTCACCGACGCGGTCCTGGCGGAGCTGTAGCTCCCGAGAGCTCTCGGGAGCTCGGGACCCCTCAGCCGTAGCCCGGCTCCGCGTGCATCTCCCAGATCAGCAGCTCGGCCGGGCCCTCCGCGCGCGCCTCAAGGCCCTCCGCACCGGAGATCCGGGCCGCGTCGCCGGGGGTGAGGGTCTCGTCGTCGATCCGCGCCGCACCGCGCACCGCGTGCGCGTACACCCAGGGCGCGTCCGGCAGCGCGGTGCGCTCGCCGTCCACCAGCCGCCGCACATGCAGCACCGCCTCGGTGCGCTCCAGTGCGTACGGGGTGCCGTCGGCGATGCCGCGCACCACCTCGTACGCCGGGTCCGTGGCTCTACCTGGGCCCGGCATCAGCCACATCTGGACGAAGGTGAGGGGTTCCGCACCCGCGTTGCGCTCGGTGTGACGCACTCCGCTTCCGGCGCTGAGCCGCTGGACGTCGCCGGGGCGCACGACGGTCCGCGCGCCGGTGGAGTCCTCGTGGGTGAGCTCGCCCTCGACGACCCAGGTGACGATCTCCATATCGCGGTGGGGGTGTTCGGCGAAGCCCGCGCCGGGGACGAGCCGCTCCTCGTTGCAGGCCACGAGCGAGCCGAACCGCACATTGCCGGGGTCGTAGTACCCAGAGAAGGAAAAGGCGTGGCGCGTCTCGATGCCCGCGCCCTCCCCGCCCGGATACCGTGCACCGGACCGCTGTATCCACATCACCCGGTCCACGGTAGTGCGCCCCTGACCGTCCCCTGACCGTCCACCCCCGCCCCCGTCCCTACCCCCGCGTACACCTCCCGCCCCCAGCGCTCACCATCCGATAAGGCAGTCTTGTCCTCGTGCCTGAACCAGCCTCGAACACCCCGCATCCGCACAGTGCCACCCTGCGCCGCCTGGAGAAGTCCTCCGGGAAGCTCGCCGCCAACGCCATCGCGCGCATGGACGAGCAGCTGCCGTGGTACCGGGCGATGCCGCCCGAGAACCGCTCCTGGATCGGGCTGGTGGCGCAGGCGGGCATCGCGGCCTTCACCGAATGGTTTCGCCACCCCGAGGCACCCCAGGCGATCAGCACCGATGTGTTCGGCACCGCCCCGCGCGAGCTGACCCGGGCGATCACCCTGCGGCAGACCGTGGAGATGGTCCGCACGACCATCGAGGTCATGGAGTCGGCGATCGACGACGTGGCGGCCCCGGGCGATGAGTCGGTGCTGCGCGAGGCGCTGCTGGTGTACGCGCGGGAGATCGCCTTCGCCACCGCCCAGGTGTACGCGCAGGCCGCCGAGGCGCGCGGCGCCTGGGACGCCCGGCTGGAGTCGCTGGTGGTCAACGCGGTGCTGTCCGGCGAGGCGGACGAGGGCGCGCTGTCCCGCGCCGCCGCCCTGGGCTGGAACTCACCCGAACATGTGTGCGTGGTGCTGGGCACCGCCCCGGACGGGGACAGCGAGCTGACCGTCGAGGCGATCCGGCGGGCCGCCCGCCACGCCAAGCTCCAGGTGCTCACCGGGGTGCTGGGCGACCGTCTGGTGGTGGTCGCGGGCGGCTCGGACAATCCGCTCCAGGCGGCGAAGGCGCTGATCGGGCCGTACGCCCCGGGTCCGGTGGTGGCCGGTCCGGTGGTCTCCGACCTGCTGGCCGCGACCCGCTCGGCGGGGGCCGCGGCGGCCGGGCTGAAGGCGTGCACCGCCTGGCCGGACGCGCCCCGTCCGGTGCTCGCCGACGATCTGCTGCCAGAGCGCGCGATGGCCGGAGATCCGGCTGCCCGTGAGCAGTTGGTGGAGGAGATCTACAGACCGCTGGAGGAAGCCGGTTCGGCGCTGCTCGAGACACTGAGTGTGTACCTCGAACAGGCGAGCAGTCTGGAGGGTGCGGCCCGGATGCTCTTCGTTCACCCGAACACCGTCCGCTACCGGCTACGACGTGTGACGGACGTCACCGGATGGTCACCTTCCGACGTCAGGTCGGCGTTTACTCTGCGCATAGCCCTGATCCTGGGACGTCTCGCCGACGCGAACATATTGCCCTGACCGTTTGTTGGACCCCCACAATTCCCCTGTCGGTTCTTCGTCCTTGTCCTCACGGGCGGGCCGGACCGTCCACAAGAGAGAGTGTGAGAGTGCTCGTACTCGTCGCTCCCGGCCAGGGTGCTCAAAAGCCCGGCTTCCTGACCCCCTGGCTCGACCTCCCCGGCGTCACCGAACGTCTGACCTGGTGGTCGGCCGTCTCCGGGCTTGACCTCATCCACTACGGCACCAAGGCCGATGAGGAGGAGATCCGCGACACCGCGGTGGCCCAGCCGCTGCTGGTGGCCGCCGGTCTGGTCGCCGCCCACGCGCTGTTCGGCGAGGGCGTCGAGGGCGCGACCGGTCTCGCGGAGCTGCCGAACCGTATCGGCGCGGTCGCGGGCCACAGCGTCGGCGAGATCACCGCGGCCGTGGCCTCCGGTGTGCTCACCGACGAAGCGGCCATGGTGCTGGTCCGCCGCCGCGGACTCGCCATGGCGGAGGCCGCGAGCCGTACCGAGACCGGAATGGCCGCCATACTGGGTGGTGAGCAGGACGATGTCGTCGCCCACCTCGACAAGCACGGACTGACCCCGGCGAACGTCAACGGCGCCGGGCAGATCGTGGCCGCGGGCACCGCCGAGCAGCTGGCGGCGCTGGCCGAGGACAAGCCGGAGGGGGTGCGCCGCGTCGTACCGCTCAAGGTGGCCGGCGCGTTCCACACCGCCCATATGGCCCCGGCGGTCGCCGCCCTCGAGGCCCTGGTCGCGGGCGTCCCGGTGGCCGATCCGCGCACCCGTTACGTCTCCAACCGGGACGGCGGGGTCGTGGCGACCGGGGCCGGGGTGATCGAGCGGCTGGTCGCCCAGGTGTCCAACCCGGTGCGCTGGGACCTGTGCATGGAGACCTTCCAGGAGCTGGGCGTCACCGGGCTGATCGAGGTGGCCCCGGGCGGCACGCTCACCGGCATCGCCAAGCGCGCGCTGCCGGGCGTCACCAATGTGGCGCTGAAGACTCCGGACGATCTCGACACGGCCCGTGCGCTGATCGCGGAGCACGCCGTTCCCGTCGACACACCGGCCGAAGAGGAGCTCCGAGAAGCATGACCGCGAAGATCAAGCCCAGTAAGGGCGCCCCGTACGCGCGCATTCTCGGCGTCGGTGGCTACCGTCCCACCCGGGTGGTGCCGAACGAGGAGATCCTCAAGCACATCGACTCCTCCGACGAGTGGATCCGCTCCCGTTCGGGCATCGCCACCCGCCACTGGGCCGGTCCGGACGAGACGGTCGCCGCCATGTCCGTGGAGGCCGGAGGCAAGGCCATCGCCGACGCCGGCCTGACGCCGGAGCAGATCGGCGCCGTGATCGTCTCCACGGTCTCGCACCTGAAGCAGACCCCGGCGGTCGCCACCGAGATCGCGCATCTGCTGGGCGCCGGCAAGCCGGCCGCGTTCGACATCTCGGCGGGCTGCGCGGGCTTCGGCTACGGGCTGACCCTCGCCAAGGGCATGATCACCGACGGCACCGCGGAGCATGTGCTGGTCATCGGGGTCGAGCGGCTTTCCGACCTGACCGATCTGGAGGACCGGGCGACGGCCTTCCTGTTCGGCGACGGCGCCGGCGCCGTGGTGGTCGGCCCCTCCAAGGAGCCCGCGATCGGCCCGACCGTCTGGGGCTCGGAGGGCGACAAGTCCGACACCATCACCCAGACGCTGCCCTGGGACGTCTACCGCGAGCAGAACGCCGCCGACGTGCGCTACCCGGCCCTGCGCCAGGAGGGCCAGGCCGTCTTCCGCTGGGCCGTCTACGAGATGGCGAAGGTCGCCCAGCAGGCCCTGGACGAGGCCGGGGTCAGCGCGGACGAGCTCGACGCGTTCATCCCCCACCAGGCCAACATGCGGATCATCGACTCGATGATCAAAACCCTCAAGCTGCCGGAGCACGTCACGGTCGCCCGTGATGTGGAGACCACCGGCAACACCTCGGCCGCCTCCATTCCGCTCGCCATGGAGCGGCTGTTGGCGACGGGGCAGGCGAAGAGCGGCGACACCGCGCTCGTCATCGGATTCGGAGCGGGTCTCGTCTACGCAGCGACGGTCGTTACCCTTCCTTAGGCTCCATAGTCCATATCCACGCAGCTCCGCAGAAGTCGGACGCTGCGCCACCACCGCAACACACCGAAGAAGGAGCGCCGCAATGGCCGCCACTCAGGAAGAGATCCTCGAGGGTCTCGCCGAGATCGTCAACGAGATCGCCGGTATCCCGACCGAGGACGTCCTGCTGGACAAGTCCTTCACCGACGACCTGGACGTCGACTCGCTGTCCATGGTCGAGGTGGTCGTCGCCGCCGAGGAGCGCTTCGACGTGAAGATCCCGGACGACGACGTCAAGAACCTCAAGACCGTCGGCGACGCCGTCGACTACATCCTCAAGCACCAGGGCTGAGCCCGTATCAAGACCGGTCGTCGCCGCCCGTGCGGTGGCAGGTCCAGCACCTTCTACACGTGGAGTAGGAATTCCTGTGAACTCGACCAATCGCACCGTGGTCGTCACCGGTGTTGGTGCCACGACGCCGCTGGGTGGCGACGCCCCGTCGACCTGGGAGGCCATGCTGGCCGGCCGGTCCGGCGTCCGCCTCCTGGAGGAGGAATGGGCGGCCGAGTTGCCGGTCCGCATCGCCGCGAAGATCGCGGTGGAGCCGGGCACGATCATTCCGCGTCCGCAGGCCCGCAAGCTCGACCGTTCCGCGCAGTTCGCGCTGATCGCGGCTCGTGAGGCGTGGGCGGACGCGGGCTTCACCGCCAAGGCGGGCGAGGACTCCTCGATCGACCCCGACCGGCTGGGCGCGGTCGTGGCCTCCGGTATCGGTGGGGTCACCACCCTGCTCGACCAGTACGACGTGCTGCGCGAGAAGGGCGTCCGCAAGGTCTCCCCGCACACCGTGCCGATGCTGATGCCCAACAGCCCGGCGGCGAACGTCAGCATCGACCTCAACGCCCGTGCGGGCGCGCACACCCCGGTGAGCGCGTGCGCCTCCGGCGCCGAGGCCATCGGCTACGCCATCGAGATGATCCGCACCGGCCGCGCCGATGTGGTCGTCGCGGGCGGCACCGAGGCGTCCATCCACCCGCTGCCCATGGTCGCCTTCGGCAACATGATGGCGATGTCCAAGAGCAACGACGACCCGCAGGGCGCCTCGCGCCCGTTCGACGTCGACCGCAACGGCTTCGTGATGGGCGAGGGCTCGGGCGCCATCGTCCTGGAGTCGGCGGAGCACGCCGCGGCGCGCGGCGCCCGGGTGTACGCGCGCGCCATCGGCCAGGGCATCTCGGCCGACGCCCACCACATCACCCAGCCGGAGCCGTCCGGCAACGGCATCGGGAACGCGCTCCAGAACCTGGTGGAGAACACCGGTATCAGCGGTTCCGAGGTCGCGCACGTCAACGCGCACGCGACCTCGACCCCGCAGGGCGACCTGGCGGAGATCAAGGCGCTGCGCAAGGTGTTCGGCGACGACGTGGACCACATGGCGGTCTCCGCCACCAAGTCCATGACGGGCCATCTGCTCGGCGGCGCGGGCGGTGTGGAGACGGTGGCCAGCGTGCTCGCGCTGTACCACCGGCTGGCCCCGCCGACGATCAACATCGGCTCGCTGGACCCGGAGGCGGACGCGGACATCGTGACCGGCGAAGCGCGGGCGCTCCCGGCCGAGGGCCCGGTCGTGGCGCTGAACGACTCGTTCGGCTTCGGCGGCCACAATGTGGTGCTGGCCTTCAGCACGGTCTGACCGCTCGGCGCCGTGAGGCGCTGAAATGTGGGGGTGGCCCGCCTCCGGCTCCGGCCGGGGGCGGGCCATCGGTGTGTCAGGGCCGCTGCCGCCTCGGGGCCGCTGCCACCTCAAGGCCGCTGCCACCTCAAGGCCGCTGCCACCTCAAGGCCGCTGCCGCCTCAGG
Source organism: Streptomyces javensis (assembly GCF_039525925.1). Taxonomy (NCBI): domain Bacteria; kingdom Bacillati; phylum Actinomycetota; class Actinomycetes; order Kitasatosporales; family Streptomycetaceae; genus Streptomyces; species Streptomyces javensis. Next base: position 7,449 of record NZ_BAAAIF010000010.1, read on the forward strand.
GCCGCTGCCGCCTCAGGGGGCTTCGCCGTCGAAGCTGGCGAAGTACGAGGCCACCATGTCCTCGTCGCCGTGGCCCGCCTCGATCGCGCGGCGGAACCGCTCCGCGCCCGCGGCCGCCAGGTCCAGCCGCACTCCGGCGCGCTCTCCCGCCTCCACGATCAGCCGGGCATCCTTCTCCGCGGTCTTGGAGGCGAAGCTGGGCTCGAGGTCGCCCCGGAGCAACTGGGCCGATTTGACCCGCATATAGCCGTTGTCCAGCGGGCCGCCCTCGACCGCGTCCAGGAAGCCCTGCCAGTCCACGCCCAGCCCCTTGGCGAGGGCGGCCGCCTCCGCGGTGGCGTGGGTGACGTTGAGGACCCAGCTGTTGAGCACCAGCTTGAGCCGGGTGGCGGCGGCGCCCTCCGCGGTGTCGCCGACCCACACCGTACGGCTGCCGATGGCGTCGAAAACCGGCCAGACCACCGGGCGGACGGGGTTGGGCCCGGCGGCCAGCACCAGCAGCTGTCCGCTCTCCGCGGGCTGCTTGGTGCCGAGCACGGGCGAGTCGATGAGGGCGAGGTCCTTCTCATGGGCGAACGCGGCGAGCGATTCCAGCGCCTCCAACCCCGCCGTGGTGGCCTGGGCCCACGCGGTTCCGGGGCGCAGCGCGGGGGCGGCCTGCCGCATCGTCTCGAGCGCCACGGCGCCGTCGTAGAGGATGGTCAGGACGACATCGGCGCCGTCCACGGCCTCGGCCGGGGTGTCGGTGACGCGTACGCCGTCCTCGGCGAGCGGTTCGGCCTTGGATCGGGTGCGGTTCCACGCACGGACCTCGAGCCCGGAGCGGGCGAGGTTACGGGCCATTCCGGAGCCCATGATGCCGGTGCCGAGGACCGCGACGGACGTTGCCGGGTGTTGTTCGGTCATGCCGCCACGCTAAAACCCGAAGGGGGCTTCCGGCCAAAGGGACGGCGGCGCGTCAGGCGCTCAGACGACCTGGTGCAGCCAGCGGACCGGGGCGCCCTCACCCGCGTAGCGGAACGGCTCCAGCTCGTCGTCCCAGGGCTTGCCGAGCAGCTTGGCGATCTCCGCCTCGAGGTCGCTCTCGCCGCGGGTGGAGCGGGCGAGGGCGGCGCGCAGCCGGTCCTCGGGGATCAGGATGTCGCCGTGCATTCCGGTGACGGCGTGGAAGATGCCGAGCTCGGGGGTGGAGCTGTAGCGCTCGCCCTCGGCGGTGGCGCAGGGCTCGGCGGTCACCTCGAAGCGGAGCAGATGCCAGCCGCGGAGCGCGGAGGCCAGTTTGGAGGCCGTGCCGACCTCGCCCTGCCAGGAGAACTCGGCACGCCAGGTGCCGTTCGCCGCCGGCTGCTTGATCCAGTCGAGGGTGACACGCACGCCGAGGACGCCCGCGACGGCCCATTCGACGTGCGGGCACAGCGCGCGCGGAGCGGAGTGCACATACAGAACTCCACGGGTCGTCACCGGTGCCTCCTGTGCGGTTCGAGGTGCGCCTTCCCCAGCGGCCTCGCGCCCGTACCGGTCCCGCCCGGGACATCGGATCACATTCTGCCCTAGTGATCACTCCCACACCAGTCTCGACGTCACCTTCAGTGAAATTTATCGTGCAGAATTCTCTAGAAAGCGGACAGGATGTGACGGGGCGTAATGTGTTGGTACCGCATAGCGCGCCATGTCGCCGGGACGACGCTCATCTGGCACAAGAAAAACGTACCGTGCGGGTCGACCGGAGGAGTGACGTACCGTCGGTCCGGATAGATATCACCCAACAGCCGGAGGGGGAACAGCCATGCGGGTCAGCGCGACACGCCGGAAGCGATCGGCGGCCGCTTCCTCGACCACGCGTACGATCGTGCGCCCGTCCCCGCGCACCACGCGCCGCACCGCCGGACGCACCGTCGGGCGCACCGGCATGGTGCTGTTCACCACCGCCGCCGTGCTGAGCTCCGCGGGCTGTTTCGGCAGCTCGGACGACCCCTCCCGGCACGGGCCGACGCGCGCGGGGAAGACGCCGGGCGCCAAGCGGTCCATCGTCTGGAACACCCGGCCGACCTCGATCGCCTCCCTGGGCGACTCCATCACCCGTGGCTTCGACGCCTGTTCGGTGCTCTCCGACTGCCCCGAGGTGTCGTGGTCCACCGGCACCGATGTGCGGAGCCTCGCCCAGCGGCTGCTGCCCTCCGCCACCGCCGACGCGGGGACCCACGCCTGGAACTTCGCCAAGACCGGCGCGGTCGTGGCCGACCTCCCCGGCCAGATCGAGGCGGCCGCGGCCCGCAAGCCGAAGCTGATCACCGTGATGATCGGCGCCAATGACGCGTGCCGGGACTCGGTGGACGACATGACCTCCCCCGAGCAGTTCCGCACCACCTTCACCTCGGCGCTCACCCGGCTGCGCCGCGATCTGCCGAAGACGCAGGTGTACGTGGCCAGCGTGCCGGATCTGAAGCGGCTGTGGTCGGAGGGGCGGAAGAACGTCTTCGGCCGGCAGATCTGGAAGCTGGGCATCTGCCCGTCGATGCTGAAGGACTCCCAGGACCTGGACGCGGCCTCCAACGACCGCCGACAGCGGGTGGCGGACCGGGTGACCGAGTACAACAAGGTGCTGAAGGACGTGTGCGGGCGGGATGTGCTGTGCCGGTTCGACCCGGCGGTGCACGAATACCGCTTCACCACGCATGAGCTGAGCAAGTGGGACTGGTTCCACCCCAGCAAGGCGGGCCAGGCGCAACTGGCCGACATGGCCTACCGCCGCATCACCGCTTCCGCGCCCTGACCCCTGCCCCGTCCCGCGCCCGGTTCCCGGCCAGGCGCCGGGAACCGGGCGCGAGACGGGGGGCGCCCCTCCCTCTATGCGGCTCCGCCGCACGGCAGGGGCTTCGCCCCTGACCCCGGACGCCTGGGGCGCAACACCGGCCCTCCCGGGCCTGGGGCGCAGCCCCGGTCCGCCGGGGTCTGGGGCGCAGCCCCAGGTGCAGGAACGGGCGGGAAGGGGAACAGCCCGCCGCAGGCGCCCCCCTCCACCGGGGCCTGGGGCGCAGCCCCGGTCCTCCGGGGTCTGGGGCAGAGCCCCAGGTTCGGGAAGGGGCGGGGAGGGGAACAGCCCGCCGCAGGCGCCCCCTCCCCCCCGGGGCCTGGGGCGCAACACCGGCCCTCCCGGGACTGGGCCACAGCACCCGCCCCCGGGTCTGGACCACAGCACCCGCTCCCCCGGGCCTGGAGCACGGCACCCGGCCCCCTGGGGACCTGGGGCAGAGCCCCAGGTGCAGGGAACGGGCGGGAAGGGGAACAGCCCGCCGCAGGCGCCCCCTCCCCCCGGGGCCTGGGGCGCAGCCCCGGTCCTCCGGGGTCTGGGGCAGAGCCCCAGGTTCGGGAAGGGGCGGGGAGGGGAACAGCGCGCCGCAGGCGTCGCGATGGGTCGGCCCCCTCTGGCCGGCGGACGCGAGCAGCCCCGCCGCGCGCCGGACCGCGTAACTCAGGCGGTCGGCTGCACGGGCACCGGGACCGACATGCGGCGGTCGGCCACGCTGCGGCCCGCTTCCGCCGTGTAAGTGCCCGGGATCAGGTGCCAGGCGCCCTTCGTCTCGTCCCAGATCTCCGCCGCCCGGCGGGGCACGGGGATGGTCGCCTCGGCCGTCTCCCCCGGGGCCGCGTCCACCGATGCGAAGCCCGCGAGGCGGCGCACCGGCCGCTCCGCCGCGTCGTCCTCGGGCACGGCGAGATAGATCTGCACGACCTCACGGCCCGCCCTGGCACCCGCGTTGCGGACCCGCACGGTCACCGTGCCCAGCGCCTCGCCGTCGTCCTCCGCGGGGGTGAACTCCATCGCCTGATACGCCCAGTCCGTGTAGCCGAGGCCATGCCCGAACCAGTACGCCGGAGCGGCTCCCTCCCGCCGCTCCCACGCGCGATAGCCGATGAACACCCCCTCGTCGTAGACCAGTCGGCCCTCGCTGGGCGTGACCGTGCTGACCGGGGCGTCCTCGAGCCGCTGGGGCCAGGTCGTGGGCAGACGGCCGCCGGGCTCCTCCGCGCCCAGCAGGACGTCGGCGAGCGCGGCCCCCGCCTCCTGGCCCGGGAACCAACTCAGCAGCACCGCGGCGACCTCGTCCCGCCAGGCCATCTCGACCGGGGAGCCCGCGTTGACCACCACCACGGTGGGGGTGCCGGTGGCGGCGACCCGGCGCACCAGCTCGTCCTGACGGCCCGGCAGCCGCAGGTGCCCGCGGTCGAACCCCTCGCTCTCGACCCGCTCGGTGGTGGCGACCACCACCACGGCCGCCTCGGCCGCCGAGGCCGCGGCGACGGCCTCCTGGATCAGCTCCTCGGCGTCCCGCTCCGGGGCCCGGTGCAGCAGGCTGAAGCAGACGGCGTCGAGCAGGGCGTCCTCGGGCCGCGCCACCGCGCAGGTGAGGCTGACCGCCACCGGTTCGCCCGCCGTGAGCTCCACCTGGCCCCGGGGCACCGGTGAGCCCATGAACGCCTCGAAGGGGTCGCCGACGTCCGCCGGGTGCTCCTCCCCCTCGAAGAGCACCTCGCCGCCCACGGCCAGCCGGAGGCCGCCCAGCCCCCTGGTGCCGAAGGAGTGGGCGCCGCTCTCGCGCGGGGTGAAGGTGCCGACGGTCTCGACGCTGTGCAGCTCCTCGAAGCTCACCCCGTCGGGGAAGTCACTGATCCACTGCACCTGCCCACTGGCCAGCCGGGACTCGCCGAGCACCCGCCCGTCGGCGGCCCGGACCACGGCGCGCAGCTCGAACCCCTGGGCGGCGGGGGCGAGTTCATCGGTGGGGTCGGCGCCCACGGCGTAGCTGAGCTCGACGCCCGGCGGGAGGGCGGCCCGCAGCCCGTCGAGCGGTGAGACCACATGGTCGGGGAAGACCACCGCCGAGCCACCGCCCAGCACCCGGGCATCGCGCGCCGCGGCGCCGATCAGGGCCAGCGACGGCACCCCGCCGGGGGCGCCGGGGGCGAGGGGCAGCACGGCCTCCCGGCCGCCCGCGCCCTCGTTCCGCAGCAGCACGAAGGACCGCCGGGCGATCTCGCGGGCCAGCGCCTCCCCGTCGATCGGGCCGGGCCGGTCGACGGGGGCGACGGCCGGGGCCGCGCCGTCCAGGACGCCGACCCGGGCGGCCAGGGTGAGCAGCCGCCGCACCGCCTCGTCCAGCTCCGCCTCGCTCACCCGGCCGTCGCGCACCGCGGCGGCCAGCGCCTCGCCGTAGACGGTCCGCGGGCCGGGCATCGCGACATCCAGCCCGCCCTTGAGCCCCCGCACGGTGTCACGGGCCGCCATCCAGTCGGAGACGATGAAGCCGTCGAAGCCCCATTCGCCGCGCAGCACACCCTGCTGGAGCTCGCGGTGCTCGGTCATGGTCGAGCCGTTGACCCCGTTGTAGGCGGCCATGACGCCCCAGGGGCGGGCCCGCTTGACGATGGCTTCGAAGGGCGCGAGATACAGCTCGCGCAGCGCCCGCGCCGCGATCCGGTTGTCGACGGTGAACCGCTCGGTCTCGGCGTCGTTGGCCACGAAGTGCTTGACGGTGGTGCCCACTCCGCCGTCCTGCACACCCGTCACATAGCCGGTGCCGATCTCGCCGGTGAGATACGGATCCTCGCTGTACGCCTCGAAGTGGCGGCCGCCCAGCGGGGAGCGGTGCAGATTGACCGTGGGCGCGAGCAGCACATGGACGCCCTTGCGCCGCGCCTCCTGCGCGAGCAGCCGCCCCGCCCGCCGGGCGAGCTCCGGGTCCCAGGTCGCGGCGAGCGCGGTGGGGCTGGGCAGGGCGATGGAGGGGTCGTCGGCGGTCCAGTGGACGCCACGGACGCCGATCGGGCCGTCCGACATCACCAGGGAGCGCAGCCCGATCTCCGGCACGGCGGGCAGGCTCCACATGTCCTGCCCGGACAGCAGCCGCGCCTTGGTGTCCAGATCCAGCAGGCCGAGGGCCTTCTCCACCACGGCTTCCGCCGCGCCGCCCCCGTTACCCTCGCCGCCCTCGCCGCCCTCGCCGATCGCGTCCGCCATCGCTCGCCCCTCCCGGTGCGGGTCCCGTCCGGTCCTCGTCCGGGGCCATCGTGGACCCGATACCCTGTCAGCAGGTAGGTACCGTTATCGATTCGTTATCAAACATGCTCTACGGTACGAGCATGGAGAGGGCGACCGAACGCGGTACCAGACGTGGTGAGGAACGACGGGCGGAGATCGTCCGCCGCGCGCTCGAAGTGATCGCCGAGCGTGGCTACCGGGGCGCGACCCTCGGCGCGGTCGCCGAGCGGGTGGGCCTCACCCAACAGGGGCTGCTCCACTACTTCCCCACCAAGGACTCGCTCCTCATCGCCGTGCTCGAGGAGCGCGACCAGTGGGACACCGGCTCCGCGCGGCGCGCCGGGGGGCACATATGGCCGCTGGACCTGCTGGCCTCGCTGGTGGACTACAACGCGATGCGCCCCGGCATCGTCCAGACCTTCTCCGCGCTCCTCGGCGAGAGCGTCACCGACGACCACCCCGCGCGCGGCTTCTTCACCCAGCGCTACGACAGGGTGCGCGCCGACATGGCGGCCATCCTGCGCGGCGAGTTCGGCGACCGGCTCCCCGGCGGGCTCACCCCGGAGGCCGCCGCGCCGCTGCTGGTGGCGGTGATGGACGGGCTCCAGTTCCAGTGGCTGCACGACCGGGACGCGGTGGACATGCCCGCCCTCTTCCGGGCCTTCGTCTCCCTGCTGGGGCAGGGAGACGAAGCGGCCAAGGGGTGACGGCCCGGGTGGGCGGACCGTCTCGTGACGATCGGCTCAGGCGTCGTCGCCCACCAGCCTGATCCCCCGCTCGACTCCGGCCGCGTTCCTCGGCATCGGCAAGAAGGAGCCACCGGTGTCGAACCGCAACAGCGTGACCTCGGCGTCCGCCGGTCCCGGCTCGTACCGCGCCACGTCCACCGCGTCGATCAGCCAGCGGTGCCGCTGTCCGTCGCAGACCGCGTCATAGCCGCCGAGGCCGTGGCGCTCCCGGCCCTGGGCGAGGGTGACGAGCACGCTCGCCCGCGTGTACTCCATCCCTTCCCGGACGCAGCGGTAGCTGCCGTACAGCGTGACGGATCCGTCCGGGGTGACGTCCCCGGTGCGGTCGATGGTCAGATCGTCGGTCCAGGGCAGGGGCAGACGCGGCCGGTCGGGCATGTCGTGCCCGGCGGGCGCGGCGTGGGCGGCCGGCGCCGCCATGAGAAGAACGGTAAGGGCGCCGAGGGCGCGGCGGCGGTTGCGCATGGACGTACATACCTCCAGGGGCGGGGAGCGGATTCCCGCTGCGGGATTCCCGCCGGGGTTCCGCCGCGTCCTCCGAGCGGAGCCGCCGAACGGACGCCCTGAGCGGGAGTTCAGTTGCCCGTACAGCTACCGGGCGCCCGAACCCGTCCGGGGGAACCTCACCCCCTTGCGGCGTGTCCGGCACCGCCCAACGGGTGGCCGCCGAGCGCCCGGTTGACCCCGGCGCACCGCCCACGGCCACCCCCGGTGACGCCCTTACGGTGCTCACCCTCGCCTTACGGTGCTCACCCTCGCCTTACGGTGCCCGCCCTCGTCCTTACGGTGCCCGCCCCTCCCTGGCCGTCTCCTCGACCGTCCCCTCCGCCGGGGCCACATGAGGCCGACGCGCACCGGGATCGCCCCGCAGCCCAGGGGCCAGGGCCAGGGTGACGGCCACGGAGACCGCCGCCAGCGTGGCCATCGCCACCGCCGGTGCGGTGCGCTGGGCCAGCGCGCCCGCGAGGGCGGCGGACACGCCCTGCATGGTGAGCATGCCGGAGGAGTGCAGCCCCAGGGCCTGGCCGCTCATCTCGTCCGGCGTCAGGGCCATCAGCCGCTGCTGGAGCGCCAGCGTGGCCGAGAAGCCGATCGAGGCGAGGGCGACGGCGGCCAGCGCGAGCGGCAGCGGCGGACGCAGGGCGAAGACCAGATACGGCGCGGCGAGCAGCAGCCGCAGGGGCGCCGCGAGCCGCTCCCGCCGGTGCGGCGGCAGCAGCCGCCCGGTGAGCAGGTCCCCCGCCAGCATGCCGAGGGAGCCCACGGCGAAGAGCAGTCCGGCGTGCCGGGGCGCGTAGGGCACGAAGAGGGACTCACAGCCGACGATCAGCCCGTTGGGCACCCAGAGCGCGTAGTAGACACGGCGGCGGGGCGCGGAGGACCACAGCCGCGCGTTGACGCGCCAGGTCTCGGCCACCGAGGGCCGTCCCCCCGCCCGTGCCGGGCGCCCGCTCAGCCCGAACCGGGCGGTCGCCCCTGCCAGCACGTACAGCGCGGCGGCGGTGAGCAGGGTGCCGCGCGCCGAGAGGGCGGTCACGAGGAGGCCGCCGGCCGCGTATCCGCCGATCTGCATGGTGCCGCCCGACATGTTGAGCACCGAACGGCCCAGCAGATAGCCGTCCTTGGGCAGGATCTCGGTGAGCAGCCCGTAGCGGACGGCGCCGCCCAGGGAGGCCGCCGCGCCAAGACCGAACACGATGGCGAGGACGGCCGCCACGGGCAGCCCGGGGAGGGCCAGCGCGGCGGTCCCCAGGGCGAAGAGGGCCGACAGCCCGGACAGCGCGGCGCGCGGCGGCAGCCGGTCGGCCGCCGACAACAGCGCCAGCGCGCCCGCCACCTGGGCGAGCGAGGGTCCGAACATGCTGAGCGCGGAGAGCAGCGGTGAGCCGGTCGCGGCGTAGACCAGGGTGCCGAGGGCGAGGCCGCTCGCCGTCGAGGCGGCCACCTGTGCGGCGGAGACCAGGAACAGCGGGGTGAACTCCGGGACCCGGAACACTTCTCGATAAGTGCGCATGGCGTTCAGGCTCGGGAGTCGCCGCGCGGCGGCGTTAATGTTTCGCGCGGACGCGAAACGACGCGAAATGACGCGGGACGACACACGACGACACGGGACGACACACCGACGACGCGCGACGACGCGGGACGGCACAAGACCACGGGGTGGCGGCGGGAGGCGGCCGGATGGGGCTGTGGCTGGTGGACGCGGATACGCTCGCGGGCGGCCGGTTCGTCCGCTCCGCCCTGGCCGAGACCACCGCCGCCCTGATCACCCTGGAGCGGGCGAGCGCCGCACACCCGGGCGAGCGGGCCTGGCTGGACGCCCATCTGCCCGCCTACCGGGCGCGGTTGGCCGACGACCCGGTGACCGCGCTGCTCGTCCGGGCCGCGCTCGGCCGGACCTGGCTCGCGGACTTCCTCACCCAGGCGCCGCCCGGCGAGGGCGAGCCGTCCTTCGAGGAGGAGCTGGCCCGGATCCGTACGACGGCCCCCGCAGCCGCCCGCTCCGACCTCACGGTCTCCCTGGGCCGCGCCCCGCTCCCGGCCGCGCTGTGCCGCGACGATCTGCCGTGGCTCCTCGCGGAGCTGCTGGAGTGGGTGTGGACGGAGGCCGTACGGCCCACCTGGCCGCGCCGCCGCCGGATCATCGAGGCCGATGTGGTGGCGCGCACCGGCCAGGTGAGCCAGGGCGGCTGGGCGGCCGTCCTGGACGGTATGCGGCCGGGGATGCGCTGGCTGGGCGGCAGCCGGCTCCAGATCAACGCCCATGACAACCCGCCCCGCGCGATCCACGGCGCCCAGCTGCTCTTCGTCCCCGTAACCCCCGCCACCGGATGGGTCTCCTGGGACGCGCCACACCGCTACGCCGTGGTCTACCCCTGCGCCGGTGCCCTCGCCGGGTCCGACTCGCGACCGGCCGCCGGCCCGCTCGGCCGCCTGCTCGGCCCGGCCCGCGCGAGCGTACTGCTCCTCCTCGACACCCCGAAGAGCACCACCCACCTGGTGGCCCTCACCGGCCAGACCCTGGGCTCGGTCGGCCGCCATCTGCGCGTGCTGCGCGAGGCCCAGCTGGTCCGCAGGCGCCGGGCGGGGCGATCGGTTCTGTACGACCGGACGACGGCGGGCGAGGTCCTGGTGAAGGCGCAGCGCGGCGCCGGATAGTGCGGGCTTCGCAAAGAACATCCCGATAGCCATGTTGTCCAGCGAGATGATCGGTCATGATGGTTCTTGATCGGTCATGATGGGTTGTCACGTTCGAACGTCATTCGACGCACAACCATTGACACCTCTGACGGGCACTTACTACCGTCACGTCAACATTTCGAACGAGTGACGAAATCTCGAACACCGTGAAGGGTCGATTGCTGTGCGCATCACCGGTATCAGTACGCATGTCGTCGGCACCCCCTGGCGCAATCTCACCTATGTGCAGGTCCATACGGACGAGGGGATCACCGGCGTCGGCGAGACCCGCATGCTCGGGCGGACCGATGCGCTGCTGGGCTATCTGCGTGAGGCCGAGACCAATCACCTGGCCGGGTCGGACCCGTTCGCGGTGGAGGACCTGGTCCGGCGGATGAAGTACGGCGACTACGGCCGGGCGGGCGAGATCGTGATGTCCGGCATCGCCTGTGTGGAAATGGCCTGCTGGGACATCAAGGGCAAGGCGCTCGGGGTGCCCGTCTGGCAGCTGCTCGGCGGAAAGGTGACGGACCGGGTCAAGGCGTACGCCAACGGCTGGTACACCGTGGAGCGCACGCCCGAGGCGTTCCACAAGGCGGCCTCCACGGTGGTCGAGCGCGGCTACCGGGCCCTGAAGCTGGACCCGTTCGGCACCGGCCACTTCGAGCTGGATCACGCCGAGACCCTGCACTCGCTCTCCCTCGTGGAGGCCGTGCGGGACGCGATCGGCCCGGAGACCGAGCTGCTGGTGGAGATGCACGGGCGGTTCAGCCCGGCGACGGCCGTAAGGATCGCGGGCGAGCTGGAGCGGTTCCACCCGTCGTGGCTGGAGGAGCCGGTGCCGCCGGAGAACCTCAAGGCGCTCGCGAAGGTCGCGGAGAAGACGCGGCTGCCGATCGCCACGGGCGAGCGCATCCACGACCGGATCGAGTTCCGCGAGCTCTTCGAGTCGCAGGCCGCCGACATCATCCAGCCCGACGTCGGCCACATCGGCGGCATCGGCGAGGCGCGCAAGCTGGCCGCCACGGCCGAGACCCACTACGTCCTGATCGCCCCGCACAACGTGGGCGGCTCGGTGCTGACCGCCGCGTCGCTCCAGCTCGCGGGCTGCACCCCGAACTTCAAGATCCTTGAGCACTTCAACGACTTCGCCGACGCGGAGATCAAGAAGGTGGTCAAGGGCGCCCCGCAGGTCGTGGACGGCTACTTCCAGCTCTCCCACGAGCCCGGTCTCGGCGTGGAGCTCGACACCGACGCGGCGGCCGAATTCCCCCAGCAGCAGGCCCACTTCGACCTGTGGGCCGAGGGCTGGGAGAAGCGGGATCCCTCCGGGGGACGTGGCGAATGAGCGCCGTGGGACGTCCCGCCGTCGTCACGGCCGGGCTCGTCACGACCGGGCTCGTCACGACCGGGCTCGTGACGGCCCGGCCCGTCACGGCCGGGCCTGCCCCGGCCCGGGCCGTCGGCATGGTTCCCCCGGCGGGCCGGGTAGCGACGAAACGAACGGAGCAGACATGAGCCGCATGGACGACGCGCTCGTCCTCGAAGGACCCGGCAGCCACCGGCTGGAGACCCGTACCGTGACGGAGCCCGGGCCGGGCGAAGCGAGGGTGCGGGTGTTCGCCTCCGGGATCTGCGGCAGCGATCGCGAGCTGTACCAGGGCAACCGGCCCGAGGGCTATGTCCGCTACCCCGTCATCCCCGGCCATGAGTGGTCCGGGACGGTCGAGGCGGTCGGCGCGGGCGTCCCGGAGGCGCTCGTCGGCCGCAAGGTCGTCGGCGAGGGGTTCCGCAACTGCCAGGTGTGCGACCGCTGCCACGCCGGGGACACCACCTTGTGCACGGCCGGGTACGAGGAGACCGGCTTCACCCAGCCCGGGGCGATGGCCGACACCCTGACCCTGCCGGCCCGGCTGCTGCACCCGCTGTCCAACGACGCCGACCTGGGCGCGGCCGCGCTGCTCGAGCCCGCCGCGTGCGTCGCCGCCGCCGCGCTCAAGGCCCGGACCCAGCCCGGTGAGCGGGTCGCGGTGGTCGGCACCGGCACGCTCGGCATGATCGCCGTGCAGTTCCTCGCCGCCGTCTCCCCCGCGCGGCTGCTGGTGGTGGGCACCCGCCCGGACCGGGAGCAGTTGTCGCTCTCCTTCGGCGGCACCGAGTTCCGCACCCGGGACCAGCTGTCCGACCAGCTCTCGGGCTATGACGTGGTGATCGAGACCGCCGGTTCGGCCTCCGCCGCCCGTACCTCCGCCTCCCTGCTGCGCCGGGGCGGCCGGCTGGTGCTCACCGGCATCCCGGCGGCGGGCGCGGAGGGTCTTGACCCCACCGACCTGGTGGTACGCCAGATCGAGGTGCAGACCGTCTTCGGGGCCCCGCCCGCCGCCTGGTCGCACACCGTACGGGTCTTCGACGCGGGGCTGCTGAGCCTGCGGCCGCTGATCACCCATGAGCTGCCGCTGGCCGACTTCGCCTCCGCGATCGAGCTGGTCGGCAGCGGCGATCCGGCCGTCGGCAAGGTGCTGCTGCGTCCGCAGGGCCTCGGCTAGCGATGGGTGAGACCGCGCCGTGTCAAGTCTCCCGCTCCCAACTCCAGTCGCCCCACCAGCCCTTGGGGCCCGACTCCAGTCGTCCCACCAGTACTCCCGACCGTCTCTAGTCATCACCCCAGCCCCACTAGGACAACGATGTCCTGGGCAGCACCAGCCGGACGCCGAACCACCGGCCATCACTCCACAGGGAGCACCGTGACCGCCGCCTCACCCGCCTCTTCCGGCCCCCGTCGCCCCGCCGACGCGGCCCTCGCGTCGCTCGGCCACGCCGCGCCCGCCCCCGACCCCGCCGACACCTCCGCGCACACCTTCCCCGACGGCGGCACCTGGCGCACCGAGATCCCCTCCGTCGAGGGCCCGGAGGCGCTGGCCACCGTGTTCAAGGAGGCCGGGCGGCTGGATGTGCCGATCCACCGGATCAGCCAGGGCAGCGGCGTCTGGATGCTCACCGATGCCGAGATCACCGAGATGGTGGAGTCCTGCGCCGAGCGGAACGCCGAGCTGTGCCTGTTCACCGGCCCCCGCGGCACCTGGGACATCGGCGCCGCCACCCGCTCCGACTCCGGCGGCGGGGGGCTGCGCGCCCGTGGCCATGACGCGGTGGCCGGCTGTGTGGAGGACGCGCTGCGCGCGGTCTCGCTGGGCGTGAAGTGCCTGCTGGTGGCCGACGAGGGCGTGCTGTGGCTGCTGAACCGGCTGCGGGCGAGCGGCGAGCTGCCCGCGGACACCACCTTCAAGCTGTCCGCGCTGGTCGGTCCGGTCAACCCGGCCTCGTTCGCGGTGTACGAGCAGCTCGGGGCCGACTCCATCAACATTCCGTCGGACCTGACGCTGGAGCACCTCACCGAGATCCGCCGGGTCTCCCGCGCCCCGATGGACTTCTACGTCGAGGCCCCGGACGACCTCGGCGGCTATGTGCGGCTCTATGACGCGGCGGAGCTGATCCGGCGCGGTGCCCCCATCTATCTGAAGTTCGGGCTCAGCAAATCCCCGGGGATCTACCCGTACGGCGCCCAGCTGCGCGACGTGGCGCTGGGCAGCGCCCGCGAGCGGGTGCGCCGCGGGCGGCTCGTGCTCGACCTGCTCACCCGGCTGGGCGCGGACGGCGGGATGTCCCCGCTCGGCTCCCGGCTGCCGGGTCCGCTGCGGCGTTTCACCGCCGACGCGGACCTCCCCAGTTCCTGAAGCAACGACGCCCCAGGGAAGGACCCCAACACCATGCGCACGGTAAGAGGAGCACGAGCCGCGGCGATAGGCGCCGGCCTCCTCGCGCTCTCGCTGACCGCCACGGCCTGTGGCCAGGAGGCGGTCGGCGGCAGCCGGTACAAGAGCAAGGAAAAGGGAGGCACGATCGGCATCGCGATGCCGACCAAGTCCTCCGAACGGTGGATCACCGACGGCCGCAATGTGGCCAAGCAGTTCCAGGCGGCGGGCTACAAGACGGACTTGCAGTTCGGCGAGGACGACGTCCGCACCCAGGTGGCCCAGCTCGAAAACATGATCACCAAGGGCCACCGGCTGCTGGTGATCGCGCCGATCAACGGCGGGGCGCTCAACGACGTCCTGAAGCAGGCCCATGACGCCAACATTCCGGTGATCTCCTACGACCGGCTGCTGCTGGGCACGCCGAACGTCGACTACTACGCGACCTTCGACAACGAGAAGGTCGGCAGGCTCCAGGGCCAGTACATCGTCGACAAGCTGGGGCTGGCCAAGGGCCGCAAGGGCCCGTTCTCCATCGAGCTGTTCGCCGGCTCGTCGGACGACAACAACACCCGGTACTTCTACAACGGCGCGATGAGCGTGCTCAAGCCGTACATGGACAAGGGTGAGCTGATCGTCCGCTCCAAGCAGACGAGCCTCAACCAGCTCTACACCGAGAAGTGGAGCGGCAGCGCGGCGCAGGACCGCATGGAGGACCTGCTCAACAAGTCGTACAGCACCGAGGACGTCGACGCCGTCCTCTCGCCGTACGACGGCATGTCCATCGGCATCCTCTCGGCGCTCAAGAGCGCCGGCTACGGCACGAAGGCCAAGCCGTTCCCCGTGGTCACCGGCCAGGACGCGGAGCTGGCCTCCGTGAAGTCCATCATCCGGGGCCAGCAGACGCAGACCATCTACAAGGACCTGCGCAAGCTGGCGAAGGCGACCGTGCGGATAGCCAAGGCGGAGCTGACCGGCGGCAAGGCCCCGATCAACGACACCAAGTCGTACGACAACGGCAAGAAGGTCGTGCCGACCTATCTGCTCAATCCGGTCAGCATCGACAAATCCAACACCCAGGTGCTGGTGGACCAGGGTTACTACACCGCGTCGCAGCTCAAGTAGGGCGGTACCGGGCCATGAGCACCATTCTCGAATTGCGTTCCATCACCAAGACGTTCCCCGGTGTCAAGGCGCTCTCCAATGTCAATCTCCAGATCCGCCAGGGCGAGATCCACGCCCTCTGCGGGGAGAACGGCGCGGGAAAGTCCACCCTGATGAAGGTGGTCAGCGGGGTCCATCCGCACGGCAGCTACGACGGCGAGATCCTCTTCGACGGCGAGGCGTGCGCCTTCAAGGACATCCGCGCCAGCGAGCAGCGCGGCATCGTCATCATCCACCAGGAACTGGCGCTGATCCCCTATCTGTCCATCGCCGAGAACATCTTCCTCGGCAATGAGCACTCCCGGCGCGGCCTGATCAGCTGGAACGAAACCCTCAGACACGCCACCGCGCTGCTCAAGCGGGTCGGTCTGACGGATTCGCCGCAGACCCGCGTCACCGATATCGGCGTGGGCAAACAGCAGCTGGTGGAAATCGCCAAGGCGCTCTCCAAGGAGGTGAAGCTGCTCATCCTGGACGAGCCGACCGCGGCGCTCAACGACGAGGACAGCGGAAAGCTCCTGGATCTGCTGCTGGAATTCAAGGCGCAGGGCATTTCCTGCATTCTGATCTCCCACAAGCTCAATGAGATCCGCCGGGTCGCCGACTCCGTCACCATCCTGCGCGACGGCCAGACCATCGAAACCCTGACCGTCCGGGAGACCCCCGAGGCCAGCCCCGAGATCTCCGAGGACCGCATCATCCGCGGCATGGTCGGCCGCGACCTCGACCACCGCTTCCCCGACCGCACCCCGTACGAGGGCGAGGACGCCTCCGAGGTGGCCCTGGCCGTCGAGGACTGGACCGTCCACCACCCCATCGACCAGCAGCGCAAGGTCGTGGACGGGGTGTCGCTGAACGTACGGCGAGGGGAGATCGTCGGCATCGCCGGGCTGATGGGCGCCGGCCGCACCGAGCTCGCCATGAGCGTCTTCGGGCGGGCGTACGGGCGGTACGCGGGCGGCCGGGTGTTCCGGGACGGCCAGGAGGTCCGTACCCGCACCGTGCCGGAGGCCATCGACCACGGCATCGCGTACGTCACCGAGGACCGCAAGCACTACGGGCTGAACCTCGAGGACACCATCAGCCGCAACGTCTCGCTCTCCTCGCTCGGCAAGGTGGCGCGCCGCGGTCTGGTCAACGAGCACGAGGAGTCCCGGGTCGCCGAGCGGTTCCGCAAGACGATGAACATCAAGGCACCCACGGTCTTCGAGCGGGTCGGCCGGCTCAGCGGCGGCAACCAGCAGAAGGTCGTGCTCAGTAAGTGGATCTTCGCAGGTCCGGAGGTGCTGATCCTCGACGAGCCGACCCGCGGCATCGACGTCGGGGCCAAGTACGAGATCTACACGGTCATCAACGATCTGGCGGCCCAGGGCAAGGCCGTCATCTTCATCTCCTCCGAGCTGGGCGAGCTGCTGGGGATGTGCGACCGGATCTACACGATGGCGGCCGGGCGGCTGACCGGGGAGGTTCCCCGGGACGAGGCGAACCAGGAAGTCCTGATGCGCCATATGACAAGGGACAGAGGAGACGAAGGATGAGCACGGCCACCCAGAAGACCGAGAGCCCGGCCCCACCGCCGGCCGAGGGCTCGCCCAGCATCGGGACGTTGCTGCTCCAGGGCCTGCGGTCCAATATGCGGCAGTACGGAATGCTGGTCGCGCTCGCCCTGATCATCGTCATCTTCCAGATCTGGTCCGACGACATCCTGCTGCGGCCCGGCAACGTCACCAGCTTGGTGCAGCAGAACGGCTACATCCTCATCCTCGCGATCGGCATGATGATCGTGATCATCGCGGGGCACATCGACCTGTCGGTCGGATCGCTCGTCGCCTTCGTCGGCGCGGCCGCCGGCGCGATGATGATCAAACACGATATGCCGTGGGGCCTCGCGGTCGTCCTCTGTCTGCTGCTCGGCGCGGTGGCCGGGGCCTGGCAGGGGTTCTGGATCGCGTACATAGGCATTCCGTCCTTCATCGTCACCCTGGCCGGAATGCTGGCCTTCCGCGGCGGCACCCAGATCCTGCTGGACGGCCAGTCCCTGTCGCCGTTCCCCGACAGCTTCGAGAAGCTGAGCACCGGCTTCATCCCGGAGATGGGCCCGTACACGCAGTACCACAACCCCACCATGGTGATCGGCCTCATCGTCTGTGCCGCCGCCGTCTGGCAGGAGTGGCGGGGCAGGCAGCAGCGGGCGGCCTATGAGCTGGACGTGGCGCCGATCGGGCTGTTCTTCGTCAAGTGCGCCGCGATCGTCGCCGCCGTGATGGCCTTCACCATGACGCTGTCCAGCTGGCACGGCGCGCCGTACGGGCTGCTGATCCTCGCCGGTCTCTTCGTGATCTTCAGCTTCGTGATGCGCAACACCGTCATCGGGCGCCATGTGTACGCCCTCGGCGGCAACCAGCCGGCGGCCAAGCTGTCGGGTGTCCGGGACAAGCGCGTCACCTTCCTGGTCTTCGTCAACATGGGTGTGCTGGCCGCCCTCGCCGGTCTGGTCTTCGCCGCCCGGCTGGGCTCCGCCACCCCCAGTGCGGGCCTCAACTTCGAGCTCGAGGCCATCGCCGCCGCGTTCATCGGCGGCGCCTCGGCCAGCGGCGGTGTGGGCACGGTGCTCGGCGCGATCATCGGTGGTCTGGTGCTCGGCGTGCTCAACAACGGTATGTCGCTGGTCGGCATCGGTACCGACTACCAGCAGGTGATCAAGGGTCTGGTGCTGCTGGCCGCGGTCGGCTTCGATGTCTGGAACAAGCGCAAGGTCGGGTCGTAACCCATCAGCTGTCCCCCATGGATCTAGCCTTATGGAGCCGCATATGACCACGAGCAGACGCACGGTGATCACGGCGGCGGCGGCCGGACTGGCGGCGGCGGCCGCCACGACCGGCACCGCCCACGCGAACAGCGGAGGGGACTCCGCGGGCAAGGGAGGCGCGGTGAAGGAGCACTTCGGCACGCTCGCGGACGGCACCGAGGTCGACCGCTGGACGATCGAGAACGCCCGCACCCGGCTGCGCGTGCTCAGCTACGGCGGCATCGTGCAGGCCCTGGAGATCCCCGACCGCCACGGCCGCCGCGCCAATGTGTCGCTCGGCTTCGACGACCTGGACTCCTATGTGGCGGACAGCCCGTACTTCGGCGCCCTCATCGGCCGCTACGGCAACCGCATCGCACGCGGCACCTTCACGCTGGACGGCAAGAAGTACCAGCTGCCGATCAACGACGGGCCGAACAGCCTGCACGGCGGCGACAAGGGCTTCGACAAGCGCGTCTGGTCCGTGGAGCCGTTCCGCAAGGGTGCGGACGTGGGGCTCACCCTCCGCCGGGTGAGCCCCGACGGCGAGATGGGCTACCCCGGCACGCTCACCGTGCGGGTGGACTACACGCTCACGGCGGCGGGCGACTTCCGCATCGACTACGAGGCCACGACCGACAAGGCGACGGTCGTGAACCTCACCAACCACACGTACTACAACCTGGCCGGGGAGGGCAGCGGCTCCGTCTACGACCACCGTCTCGAGATCGCCGCCAGCCGCTACACCCCGGTCGACAAGACCCTCATCCCCACCGGTGAGCTCGCCAAGGTGGCCGGGACCCCGTTCGACTTCCGCCGCGCCAAGGAGATCGGCCGGGACATCCGGGAGGCGCACCAGCAGGTGCTCTACGGGCAGGGGATCGACCACAACTTCGTGCTGGACAAGGACATCACCAGCCGTCCGGAGCACTTCCTGACGGTGACCGAGCCGGAGTCCGGCCGGGTGATGCGGATCGCCACGACCGAGCCCGGTGTGCAGTTCTACACCGGCAACTTCCTGACCGGCACGTTCGCGGGCACATCGGGCCGGGTCTACCGGCAGGGCGACGCCTTCGCCCTGGAGACCCAGCACTTCCCGGACTCGCCGAACCAGCCGTCGTTCCCCTCGACGGTGCTGCGGCCGGGGCAGACGTACCGGTCGACGACGGTGCACTCGTTCTCGACGCGCTGAGCGGCTCCGCCGCGCGCGGCCCGTAGTTCCTCGGTTCCCCTCCCGTCCCGAGCTCAAGAGCTCGGGACGGGAGGGGTTGTCTTTTCCCCCGACCCCGGCCTCGACCCGGCCCCCGTCATCCGACACTCCTCACCCGAGAGGACCCCGCATGAGACCGATACGCCCCCGGCTAGCCCTGCTCGGCGCCGCCCTGCTCACCGCCGCTCCCCTGGCCCTCGCCGTGCCGACGACGGCCGCAGCCGACACCACCGCCACCCCCACCGTCGAGGAGCGGCGCCTCGACCAGGCCGCGCCCCAGGAGATCCTGCGCCGCAGCGGTTTCGACGACGTGGCACCGGACTTCGCCCGCGCCCTGGCGGGCGTACGGTCCCCTGCCGAGGCCGAGCGGGTGGTCACCCGCGAGGGCCGGGCGCTGTGGAAGCGGGCCGTGGACCGCGTCCAGGGCCGGGGGCCCGCGGGCGGGGACCTCAGCCGGGACGACGACCGGCCGCTGTACTGGGCGCGGCTCGGGATGACCCGCGCGCTCGGCCAGTGGCAGCCGGGCTTCCCGCTCACCGACGCCCGCCGCGCGGCGCTCCTCGACACGCTGGAGCGCACCTCGCGCGGGCAGGACTCACTCGACCTCCCCGCCGGTCAGCACATCAAGCGCATCGTGGTCACCGGCTTCGACCCGTTCCAGCTGGACGCCGACGTCCGCCGCTCCAACCCCTCCGGCGCGGCCGCGCTCGCGCTGGACGGGACGACGATCCGTACGGACAGCGGCCCGGCACGCGTCGAGACGGCCGTCTTCCCGGTCCGCTGGGCCGACTTCGCGGACGGCACGGTCGAGCGGACCCTGCTGCCCGCCTTCCGGTCGGGCCCGCGCCGGGTGGACGCCTTTATGACCGTGAGCCAGGGCCGGGTGGGCCGGTTCGACGTCGAGCGCACCAACGGCGCCTGGCGGGGCGGCTACCCCGACAACGCGAACGTCTCCCGCACCGAGACCGTACCCATCCCGGCCGGTGTGCCGACCCCGCACCCGCAGCCGCAGTGGACGACGACCACCCTCCCCCACGAGAAGATCGTCGCGGCGGACACCGGCCCCACCCCCGTCTACGACCACACCGAGGTCACCGAGATCCCGGCGGGCGCCACGACCCCCGTGGTCCGCCCGAACGGCCCGACCCCCGGCTCGACGGCCCGCGCGGGCGGTGGCGGCGACTACCTCTCCAACGAGATCGCCTACCGCGCCACGCTGTTGCGCGACGCGGTCGACCTGAAGGTCCCGGGCGGTCATCTCCACACCCCGGTCCTCCAGTTCGGCCCGGACAACACCGACCCCGCCACGGGCGAGATCACCGACCCCAACTTCGTCCACAACCGCGAGGCCATCACCGCCCAGGTCCGCTCGATCCTCACCGTGGTCGCGACCACGACCCGTTGACGCCCCGAGCCTCACGCTCAGCAAGCAGCAGCGCCAAGGGCCCGGCCGGAAGCAGAAAGCGACCCTGCGCGACCGCGTCGATCGCGTCGCCCATCGACCACCACGAAAGCTTGAAGTCCCGTTCGGTGGGGGTGAGTTCCTGAGGCCCGACGGTCAGCCGTCGGGCCTCGAAAAGATCCACGCGAGCCGTGGAGCCGAGGGTCATCGCGTACGACCCCAGCGAACGCCACGTCTCGGCCACGACCCCGGCCTCCTCCCGCAACTCCCGCCGCGCACACTCCTCCGCCGTTTCCCCCGCCTCCCTGCGCCCGCCGGGCAGGAACAGGTACTCACCGCCATGGCGGGGGAAATCCGCGCTCAACACGGCCACCAGCCCATCGGCGGCGCGGGCCACCACGACAGAGGCGTCACGGACGGGTCCATGACCCTGAATATCGTCGCTCATGGCCGGCGAGCGTAGCGGCCATCACCGCACCATCGCCGCGTACGGCACGGTATGCGCCTGGGCACGTTCGTCTGCGCGCACAGCCCGCCGGGAGGCGGGAGGTCAGGAGATGAGGCGGCTGGTGAAGCCGTCGCGGATGAGAGTTTCGAAGGCGGCATGCACGTCCTCCGGGACGTCCTGCTCGATGGCGAACCCGAGCTTCGGATACTCGATCAGCCGCTGGAGGTCGTCGGTGACGAGTTTCTCGTCGCCGATGCTCTTGAGGTAGTCGTCGAACTCCAGTGGCTCCGACGCGCAGATCACTTCGGCCTCGGGCCACATTTTGCGGGCAGTGGCAAAGGAGCGTCGCTCCATGTAGGGCATGGAGACCAGCAGCACTCTCTCCGGCATCATCCCGGTGGCGGCCAGGACCTCCCGGGAGAAGGTGATGTTCTGGCCGGTGTTGCGGGCCTTGGGCTCCAGCAGGATCGCTTGCTCGGGAACGCCGAGTGCGATGGCGTGCTCGCGGAAGTGGACCGCCTCACCGCGGGGGAACCGCTCCGGCGCGGTGGGGTTGGGCCCACCGGTGAAGACCAGGGCTGGAAAGAGCCCGGCGCGATACAGCCGAGCACAGAAGGCGGGCACGCCGAGGTCGTGGCTGCCCAGGCCGATCGCAACATCGCATGGTCCCACCTGATGGTGCATCTGGTGGTAGTCCCAGATCAGCTTGGCCTGCTGGCGCTGGTCTTCGGTGATGGCCCGCTGATTGCCTGTCACTCGTCTGTCTCCCTGGTCACCGTCGTTTGGAGGCCGGATACCCCCTCGGTCGAAATCCTGATGCCCTCGATGCTGCGGAGCTGGTGGCTCAGGCCGAGCCGGGGCCGTCCGCCCTGGTCCGCCCACGAGAGTCGGAGGCGAGGGACGGAGCGGACGGCGGTCTCAGGACCGAATGAAGCGGTCGGGGTTGTTGTGGTCCCGGTGGCGGGGACACTGGCACGGCGGCCACGCCTGCCCCAACGGGTAGGCGTCGCTCTTCTCCCCCGCGAGGACGGCCACGATCGCGCGCCGGGTGATGCCGATCCCGTCACGCGCCACGGTGTAGACGCGCATCGTCATCTTCGGCCGCTCGTTCCGGTCCGGCCGGCTGTCGGCCATCAGCGGCCGCCCTTCTCAACCGGTGCGAGGAGCTGGAGCACGGTGCGCAGGCTCCGCTTCACCGCGCCGAGGTGGTAGGCCAATTCTTCCGGCGCGGCGTCGGCCAGGCTCAGCGCCTCTGCGGCCGCAAGACTCTGCCCGGCGACGATGACGACGGCCTGCTCCAGGCCGTCACGGGTAGGCTTTCCGGCCTTGATGCACGCCGGGCACGGGCCCAGACACGGCTCGGCAGGGTTGTGGGGCCCGAAGTCGCCCGGAGCAGCGCACAGAGCGCACCCAGGGGACGGGACGGGTGTGGTCCAGGGGCCGACGGTCAACGGACCACCACCATCCAGTGCGACGCACGCACCAGCCGCGCTCGCGAGCGGCTCTCATGCCATCCCCCTGCGGAGCCGTCGTCGGCCGCCTCGGCCGCCCGATGACGACCGGACAACGGCAGCCACAGCCGTAGCAGCACTTCGAAGATCCACGCGACAGCGTGGGCCATGTCGTCAACCTCCAAGGGGTTGAGGGCCACGCCCCCGGGCCGTCGCCACGGTCGCGGGGGTTTGTACGCCTCCACATTTCCGCTCCCGGGGGGTACTGGTGAACGAAGCACTACGCCGTGCCATGCTTCAAGCTCACACGACAGCCCGGCAGTTGGCGGAGAGCTGTGGCGCCGATATCAAGACTGTCGGCCGATGGGTCACCGAGACGGGACGGGTTCCCCGTGCCCGTCACCGATGGGCCGTCTGCGAAGCACTCGGAGAGGACGAGGCGGTGTTATGGCCAGCAGCCGTAAAGAAAGCGATCAAGGTTGGTCCGGACCGTGAGGTCGTTTCCGTTTATCCGTACCGGTCCGGCTGTCCGGCCTCTCTATGGCGCTCGCTGATCACCAAAGCTGAGCGGGAGCTGACCTTTGCGGGCTACACCAACTACTTCCTATGGCTCGAACATGCCCGATTCGGTACCGCGCTGCGACGCAAGGCCGCCCAAGGATGCCGAGTGCGCTTCCTGCTTGGCGACCCCGACAGTGATCTCACACGGTCGCGCGAGCAGGATGAAGACGTCGCACTCACGCTGTCCACGCGCATCCGCGTGACGCTGGCCGAACTGGAGAAGATCAGAAGCCAGCCGGGCATCGATGTGCGGTACAGCGAGGGACACGCGTATCTATCCGTGTTCCGCTTCGATGACGACATGATCGTTACGCCTTTGCTGACTCATCGCGTGGGACACGATGCGCCCACGCTGCATCTGCGCCGTTACCAGGACGACGGCATGTTTGATCGCTTCGCTTCCCACGTTGAGGAACTGTGGAGACGAGGCAGTCCGGTATGGGAAGGGGAAGATGATGGGTAGGCGGGACTACGAGGACGACCCGAGTGCCCCGGCCGCGAACAGCCTGGTTCCCGCTGCCTCCGCCGTCGTCGTTGACGATGCCGGGCGCACCCTGCTTCAGCGCCGGCGGGACAACGACATGTGGGCGCTTCCCGGTGGTGCCATGCACATCGGAGAGTCGTTGCCGGACTGCGCGATTCGGGAGACGCGCGAAGAGACCGGGGTCGATGTTGAGATCGTCGGCATCGTCGGCACCTACACCAACCCCCGTCACGTCTTTGCCTACGACGATGGCGAGGTGCGCCAAGAGTTCTCCGTCTGCTTCGTGGCACGTCCTGTGGCTGGGCAACTGGCGGTCTCCGAGGAGTCCACCGATGTCCATTGGTTCGACCCCGCAGAGGTTGACGCGCTCCCCATGGTCCCCAGCATCCGGAAGCGGGTGAACGACTGGCGCGACGGCAACATGCCCGCGGCCCGGTAGTCGCCCCGCGGCCTGTTTGGTCCGCCGGGCAAGGCCCCGGCGGACCAAACAGGCCGTCACTCGGGCGTCTGTCGCTACGAGCCGTTGAAGGCGCCCGCCGGGCCCGCCGCCGTTTCGCCCTGCGGCGCCGCGTCCTCGTCCTCGCCCGTCAGGTCGCGTACGAGCAGTGTCGCGCCCGCGACCGCGCCCGGCATCAGGAAGACGGCCACCAGCGGGATCAGGAAGAGGACGGACAGCGGGACGCCGAAGCCGAGGGAGAGCAGGCGGCGGGAGCGGAGCATGCGGCGGCGCTCCTTCAGCAGGATGCCGCGGCGCAGCAGGGCGATCGACGTCAGTTCCTCGGTGAGGAAGAAGGCGGTCACGCAGAAGGCCAGGACGGGGATCACGGTCTGGCCGACCCCCGGGATGAAGCCGAGCGCGAAGAACAGCACGCTCCAGAGGGTGACGCGGATGAGCAGGGCGATGGCCTCGCGCAGCCCTATCCACAGCTCCGTCCAGGTGGACAGCCCGGACTCGGGGACCGCGCCGCCCTCGGAGCGGTCGACCTGCTCGGAGAGCGACTCGTAGAAGGGCTGGCCGACCAGCAGCGTGACCGCCGTGAAGGTGATGATGGCGAGGAAGAGGCAGGTGGCGGCGAAGAGGATCGAGAGCGCGCCGCGGAAGACGCCGAGCCAGGGTGAGGACCAGTCGTCGGCGAAGGGCGTGGCCCATGCGATGACGTCATCGGTCCAGAAGAAGAGGGCGACGAGGGCCGCCGCGTAGCCGACGAGGGTGATCAGGGCGGGAATCATCCCGAACCCCCACCATCTCCCGTGCCGGGCCGCCCAGCGCTGCCCCTTCATCAGATAACCGAAGCCACTCACAAGATCACGCATGGGCCGAAGCCTACTGGGCTAGCGTGGCGCGCCAGGAACGCCGGGTTTGCCGGTCTGCCAGGTGAAGTCGACGGTGTGCGGATAGTGGTCGGACAGCGGTTTGCCGTCGGCGTCGAGGAAGGCCGTGTGCGCGTTGTGGTAGCGGGTGGCGGCGAGGGAGAGCCCCGGGCCGGAGCGGTAGAGGACCTTGTCCACGACCTCGCAGGTGTCGGTGACGTTGTCCGGGTCGCAGACGAGGGCGTCGGATCCGGCGGGCGGGGCCGAGCCGCCGCGCACCAGGTCCACCCAGGCGTCGGTGAGGCCGTTGCGGGTGGCGAGGTCACGGATGTTGTCGGCGGTGCGGGTGTAGCGGGTGTTGGTGTCGCCCATGACGAGCACCGCGTTGTCGGCGGAGTGGGCGGCGATGTAGTCGGAGAGCTGGGTGATGTTGGCGCGGCGGGCGGCGAGGTCGGCGTCCGTCGTCCCCGCGTTGGGATGCAGGTTGTACAGGTCGAGGTAGGCGCCCTCGGCCAGCCGCACCCGGGCGAAGGTGAAGCCCTTCGGGGTGAGGCAGTCGGTGCCGTTGCACCGCTTCCACTTCACCCGCTGGAAGCCGTCGTACGGCAGGTCGGAGAGGGTGTTCAGACCGTCGCCAAAGACGGCGGGGCCGCTGGTGGGGGTGCGGTACGGGTGGTCGTCACCGGCGTAGAGCGCGGCGTGGTAGTTGAAGTCCTCCTGGACATTGACGATGTCGTACGCGCCGAGCCGGGGGGAGATCAGCGGGGTGTTCTTGGCAGGGTGGCTGGACGACAGGCCCTCGGGGAGCCCCGCCACGTTGTAGGTCAGGACGTTGAACGTGCCCGTCCCGGTGTCAGCCACAGCGGGCGTGGCGCCGGATGTCGTGACGGTCGCGCAGAGGGTGAGCGCCGCCGCGGCGGCGACGGCTAAGCGTGCGATGAGTCTCAAGGAGGTGTCCTCTCGGCTGATGAACCACTGACGATGGGCTGCTGGGCGCGGGGCTCGGCGCCGTGAACGTGCTGGACGGCGGCACCGCGCGCGCCATCGCGGCGAACGGCGACGCGGACCCGTGGCGCGATCTGTGGTTCTACGCCAACCCCATGTGGGTGCTGCCCTCCTGACGACCGCCGGGGGCCGGTACCGGCGCGTTTCAGAGCTTGCCCGTCCCCGCCTGGGCGGTGACGGTGGCCACGACGGAGGACGCCGGTTCCGCCGTGTACGCGTACGGCGGGGTGGTGAAGCTGCCCGTCCGGGAGATCTCGGTGGCCGCGCCGCCCAGGTCGTTGCCGCGCAGCACCGCATAGCCGTCGACATCGCTGTCCCGGCTGGTGGTGACGGCCACCTCGGTGTCGCGGAAGACGTTGTTCTCGACCAGCGTCTGCGCACCCATCCGTGAGTGCACACCGGTCTCCGCGCCCTGGACGTAGTTGTCGTAGAAGTGGCCGGTGCCGAAGCGCAGGCTGGGGATGCGGGAGTAGACGTTGGTGAACCAGTTGTGGTGGTACGTCACCTTGAGGTGACCGGTGTCCTCGCTCGCGTTGTTGTCGCTGTGGCCGACCAGGCTGCCCTTGAAGTGGTCGGCGAACTTGTTCCAGGAGACGGTGATGTCGTCCGAGCCGTGGTTGATGTCCAGCAGACCGTCGTAGTAGTCCTTGTCGTGGTCGCGGTCGGCCGAGAAGGTGTTGTGGTCGATCCACACCTTGGTGGACTTCTGCACGGTGATGCCGTCGGACGGCTTCCGGGGCTTGCTGATGGCGAGGTTGCGGACGATGACGTTCGTCGACTCCTTCAGCCGCAGTCCGCCACCGGTGAAGCCGGAGCCCGAACCCACGCCCAGCACAGTGGTGTTGGAGCCGATGTCCACCTGGCCGGTGAGCGAGATCAGCCCGGAGACCCTGACCACCTTGGCCCTGTCGCCGGTGACGGCGGCCTTGAAGGCGTCCAGGGAGGTCACGGTGGTGGCGGTGGCGTTCCCGCCGCCGGTGGTACCGGCGCCGAAGCCGATGGGAGTGGTCTCGGATCGTGCGGAGTCGGCCGAGTCCGCGCCATGGGCGGAGACCGTGGAGAGGCCGCCGAGGGCGAGCGCCGCGGTGACGCCCGCAGCGACCGCGGTCAGCCGGCGCCGGTCGCGGGCGGTGACGCGGGCGACGTCAATGACATCGCCGTCGTCCGTGGTGCCGTGGTCGTGCGTCGAGCGCATGGGGGAGTCCTCTCATCCGGAGGATCTCCACACGGGAGGGGTAATCGCTTGCGGGATGAACGAGGGTGAGCGGCAAGCACGCTGATCACAAAGGCCGGTGGAGATCGCCAAAGGTTGCGGCTCTGACGGTGCGGGGCCCTGGCGCCGGGCGATGTGGTCGGGATCGCCCCGGCGGACAGCGGCCATCCCGGAAGAAGCTAGTAAGCGCTTGCGTCGCTGTCAACACCCGTATGAGGCAGGGGAGTTGGCCGTATCGGGCGTTGACGCGCGGGGACTTTGCCGAACCCACAGGCGCCCCACAGGAAACGCCCCTACCTTTCCATGCTCATGACAGACTTATCCTCCGCCCCCATGGGGCGCCGAAGAGTACTGCTCGCCGGAAGCGCCGCCGCGGCGGCCATCGGGATCGGCGCGGGCACGGCGGCCACCCGCCCGGAGTCGGCCGCGGCGGCCGATACGGCCGTCGGCGCCCGCGACACCGCCGCCATCTGCACACTCACCAAGGAGCTCACCGAGGGCCCGTACTACCTCGACCACGCCCTCGTACGCGCGGACGTCACCGAGGACAAGAAGGGAGTCCCGCTCGAGCTCGTCCTCACCGTCGTGGACACCGCCACCTGCGCGCCCATCAACAAGGCGCTGGTGGAGATCTGGTACTGCGACGCGCTCGGCGAGTACTCCGGCTTCGTCGGCAACAACGGCCACCAGGAGCCGGACAACGGCAAGTTCCTCCGCGGCGGCGTGCTGACCGGCACCGACGGGGTGGCCAAGCTCACCGGGATCTACCCCGGCTGGTACCGGGGCCGCTGCATCCACGTCCACCTCAAGGTGCACACGGGCGTCACGCTCACCCCGGACGGCTCGTTCACCGGCGGCAACGAGATCCACACCGGTCAGCTCTTCTTCGACGAGAAGATCACCCAAGCGGTGGCCAGGCTCTCCCCGTACTCCACCAACACCGTCCCCCGCACTCCCCTGTCCGCCGACGGCATCTACGGCAACGGCGGCACCGCCGCCGGGCTGCTCGCCGTGACGGCGCTGGGCAGCACCCCGTCCGCCGGCTACCGCGGCACGCTCACGGTCGGCGTCGACCCGGACGCCTGACCGACCGCCGCGCCCCGTCCCCCGTTCCATCCCCCGTCCCGTCCACGCCCCGCCCGGCACCCCGGGCGGGGCCTTCGCGCCCGGGGTGCTCAGGCCAGCCGGATGACGTTCCAGGACATCGGCTCCAGCGTGGTGCGCAGGGCGCCGTCCACGAGCTCGGTGCCCGCGCCGGGACGCGGGGTGACGCGCTCGGGGTCGGTGAGGGTGTTACGGGCCTCGGGGTCGGCGTCGGCGAGGACGGTGTGCTCGACCACGCGGGTCACGGGGAGGGCGGGCAGGGCGATCTCCAGCGGGAGCGGCCGGTGCTGGTCGCGGTTGACCGCGAAGACCGTCACCGCGCCGGTGGACTCGTCGAGGACGGCGGTGGCGTGCAGCAGCGGCACCTCGCCGTAGACGGGGGTCTCGTACGTCGGGCCGTCCACCTCGACCCGCAGCACCCGCCCGCGCCCGTGCGCCGACGCCTGCGCGAAGGGGTAGAAGGTGGTCTGCCGCCAGGCGGGGCCACCCGGTTCGGTCATGATCGGGGCGATCACGTTGACCAGCTGGGCGAGGCAGGCGACGGTGACGCGGTCGGCGTGGCGGAGCAGGGCGATCAGCAGCGAGCCGACCACGACGGCGTCGGTGACGGAGTAGCTGTCCTCCAGGAGGCGCGGAGCCTCCTCCCAGTTGGGCGGCTCGGCGTTGTGGTAGTGGGTCTGGTACCAGACGTTCCACTCGTCGAAGGACAGGTTGATCTTCTTCTTCGACTTCAGCCGGGCGCCGATGTGATCGCAGGTGGCGACGACGTTCTCGATGAAGGACTCCATGTCCACGGCCGAGGCCAGGAAGGAGTCGCGGTCGCCGTCGCGCTCCTCGTAGTAGGCGTGCAGGGAGATGTGGTCCACGAGGTCGTAGGTCTCGTGGAGGACCGTGGCCTCCCAGGTGGCGAACGTCGGCATCGACTGGTTGGAGCTGCCGCAGGCCACCAGCTCCACGTCCGGGTCGATCTGCCGCATCGCGCGGGCGGTCTCGGCGGCGAGCCGTCCGTACTCCTCGGCCGTCTTGTGGCCGGTCTGCCAGGGGCCGTCCATCTCATTGCCCAGACACCACAGCCCGATGCCGTGCGGATCCTTGTCGCCGTGGCCGATCC
The DNA here is from genome assembly GCF_039525925.1 of Streptomyces javensis. NCBI lineage: Bacteria > Bacillati > Actinomycetota > Actinomycetes > Kitasatosporales > Streptomycetaceae > Streptomyces > Streptomyces javensis. The sequence goes on from NZ_BAAAIF010000010.1 coordinate 36,422, forward strand.
GGAGGTCGGCGAGGGCGGTGCCGGACGGGTGGTTGGCGTACTCCTGGAGCTCGAGGGCCTCGGCGACGCCCCGGGTGCCGAGGTTGAGCGCCATCATGGGCTCGCCGTCGACCTTACGGACGAAGTCGATGTACTCGGAGAGCCCGAACCGGTTGGTCTCGGTGGACCGCCAGGCCAGATCGAGCCGGCGCGGCCGCTCCTCGACCGGCCCGACGCCGTCCTCCCACTTGTGGCCGGAGACGAAGTTGCCGCCCGGATACCGGATGACGGTGACGCCCAACTCACGGATCAGCGCCAGGACATCGGTACGCAGCCCGGCCTCGTCGGCGGCCGGGTGGCCCGGCTCATGGATACCGGTGTAGACGCAACGTCCGAGGTGTTCGACGAACGAGCCGAAGAGGCGGGGGTTGACGTCGCCGACGGTGAAGGCGGGGTCGAGGGTGAACCGGGCGGAATCGGTCTGCGGCATGACGGCCCATCTCTTCGGGTGCCGCGACCGCGCGTAAGCGGGAGGGCGCGACTATTCGACATATCGACCAGCGCTCGTTTCTTCGAACGCGACCGTAAGATCTCGTCACGGCGTGCGTCAATGGCGGGACGGCGTCGGGTTGTCCGCGCCGGGCGGCCCGGGCTAAGCGCTCCGCTGGAAGTGCCGCGATGCGTCGTTGGCCATCTGCGGCGCCGTCGTGGCTGGTCGCGCCCGCGCGGCGGAGCCGCACATCGACACAGCCCCGCGCCCCCTTCGGGGCGCCACCGAACCGCAGCCGACTTCCGCCGATCCGCTGAGGACCCCGCGCCGGGGGTACCCCCGTTCCGATCAGCCGTACTCGGTCAGCCGTACTCGGTCAGCCGGTGTGGAGGATCCGAAAGCGATCGGGTTCCGCCGGATCCCGGTCGACTACCTGGATCGGCGGCCAGGTCCATTGCCACACGCTGATGCCCGGCGTACGGGAGAACCGGATCCGCCCGCGGGTGCCCTCGACCGCGACGCCCGGCCAGGACGCGGCGACGCCCGCCCGGTCCGTGCCCTGGGCACGCAGCACCTCGGCGAGGACGGCGCCCGTGTCGTAGCCCTCGAAGGCGACGAAGGAGGGCGCCGCGGCCAGCCGCTCGCGGAGGGCCGACTCGACCCGTGCGCCCAGTGGGCTGAGGCGGTCGGGCAGATAGCGCAGGAACGGGATCGCGGCGCCGTCCTCGCCCAGCGACGTCGCCCACTCGGCGAACTCCGGCTGCCCGGCCGGAGCCCCGATCATGATCTCGGCGAGGCGCTGGTCACGGCGGACGGACCGCACGATCGACACGGCCGGCTCCGGGTGGCCGACCAGAAGCAGGAGGGCGGTCGCGCGATGGGCGACGAGTTCGTCGCACACGGCCGCGGGGGTGAGCGCGCGCATGTCGAGTTCGATGACGGTGCCACCGCGTGGCGCGAGATGGTCCCGCAGGACGCCGGTCCCGGATGCCCAGTAGACACTCGGCTCGGCCGCCACGGCGATGCGGCTGTGGCCCGCGCCGAGGAGGAAGTCCGCGTAGATCCGCCAGCCGTGGGACTGCGCCGGGGCGAGCCGCGCGACCCAGTCCGTCGACCGTTCGGTGAGCGCGTCGAGAACCGCCGACGAGCAGAGGAACGGCAGGCCGAGGGCGTCGGCCCGGGCGGCGGCGGCACGAGCGACGACGCTGTGGTACTCCCCCGCCACGGCGACCACGCCCAGGCCGTCCAGTTCGTCCACGGCCGCCGCGGCCTTCGGCGGGTCGGCCGCGGTGTCCCGGACCACCAGCTCGAGTGGGCTTCCGGCGATCCCGCCGCCGTCATTGACATCGCGTATGGCCAGCTCGAGGCCCGCGAGCAGATGGTGACCCGCCTCGGCCCAGCCGGGCCGGGTCAGCGGAACGAGAGCTCCGATCAGAACGGGTGATCCGTCTCGCCGTGGCGGGCGCGCCTGGGTGACCATGCCGGACATTGCATCCGCCACCGTCGCCGACAGGCAACCGATTATGCGTTCGCCGCCCCGGCGGGCGCCTCACCCCGGCGGGCGCCTCACCCCGGCGGGCGCCTCACCCCGGCGGGCACCTCGCCCCGGCGGGCACCTCACCCCGCTCGGCCACGCCCGCTACGCCGGGCGGATGCCGGTGTTGGACAGCCTCAGCCGGAGCTCACGCTCCTGGTCGCCCGCCACCGCGCCCTGCTCGCGCACCTCGAAGGCGCGGGCCAGGACGTCCGCCATCTGCCGCACCTGGAGGGGGCCGCCCTGGAGGTCGGCGGTGACGGGGGCCGTCAGGGAGGCCGGGCGCGGCTCCGCGCGCGGGTCGGCCACCTCGAAGACGGACGTCCACACCGTGGGCCGCCCCTCCCCCGCGTCCTGCGGAAGTTCCGCCGTCGCCTGGTCGGACGCGTAAGCCGTGCGCAGCACACCGAAGACGGCATCGGCGTCGTCCCGCGAGATTCCGCTCACCGCCACCAGCACCTGCGCGGCGGACCGAGGCTGTTCCGGACCGGCCGTCGTGGACATGGGGCCACCTTTCCCGTCGTCTTCCGTCGTTTTCCGTCGTTCCGAGCTCCTTCGGCTCCCCGGGTACCCGCCCGCCCCCGACCCATCACCTCGTGAGCGATCCCTTGACCCGACTCACCGCCGCCTCTAGCGTGCGGCCGACGTTACGGAAACGTTCCGGAACTTTTCGGAGCCGGGAAGGGAAGTTTTCGTGATCACTTCGGTCCGCACCGCCCTCGTCGGCGCGCTCGCCGCCGCACTGCTCCCGCTCATCACACCGTCCGCCGCCGCGGAACCACTCCGCGGCGGCACCGTGGATTTCGGAATCCACCTCCAGCCCATCGACGGTTTCGGCTTCTCTCAGGCGTTCCAGCGCGCCGATCTGATGCACGGCGCACAGGGCCTGACCCCGGAACACCAGCGCGAGGTGCTGGATCTGCTGCTGAACCGCGCCACGGGCGCCGGGTTGAGCATCCTGCGGCTCGGCATCGGCTCGTCCTCCGACGAGGTCTACGACCATATGAAGTCCATCCAGCCCACCGACCCGGGCGGCCCGGACGCGCCCCCGCGCTATGAGTGGGACGGCGACGACGGCGGCCAGGTGTGGCTGGCCAAGGAGGCGCGGCGGTACGGCGTCAAGCGCTTCTACGCCGACGCCTGGAGCGCGCCGGGCTATATGAAGACGAACGGGACGGACGCAGGCGGCGGCACGCTGAAGGCGGAGTGGCGACGGGCGTACGCCGACTATCTGGTGCGGTACGCGAAGTTCTACCGCCAGGAGGGCGTACGCATCACCGACCTCGGCTTCACCAATGAGCCGGACCTCACCACGTCCTACGCCTCGATGCGGTTCACCCCGGAGGAGGCGGTCGAGGTGGTCAAGGCGATCGGCCCCACGGTGCGGCGGGCCGGGATCAACCTGCTGTGCTGCGACGCGGCCGGATGGGACGAGCAGGCGGCGTTCTCCGCCGCGATCGAGGCCGACAGCGCCGCCGCGGCCCAGGTCGCGGTGCACACGGGCCATCCCTATGTCACCCCCTCCGACCAGCCCCTGCCGACGAGCCGCCGCACCTGGATGTCGGAGTGGAGCCCCAACGGGACGACGTGGAACGAGGCGTGGGATGACGGCAGCGCCTATGACGGCTTGGCGGTGGCGGAGGCGATCCACACGACGCTCGCGGACGCGGGGGCGAGCGGGTACGTGTACTGGTTCGGCGCGTCGGTGGGCGCCACCAGGGGGCTGATCCAGCTGGACGGCCCGGACTACCACGTCTCCAAGCGGCTGTGGGCCCTGGCCGCGTACAGCCGTTTCATCCGGCCCGGCGCGGTACGGGTCGCGGCGGACTCCGGGGCGGACTCCGGGGTGGACGGCGTGAAGACGACGGTGAAGACGACGGCCTACCGGAACCGGGACGGGCGGCGAGTCCTGGAGATCCTCAACACCGGTGCGGAGCCGGTGCGCACGGACTACGCGCTACGGGGCGGATCGAATGACGGCGGAGACGCGCGGGGCGCGGTCTACCGGACGGACGAGACGCATGCGGTCAGCCGCGTCGGAACCGCACGGGTGCGCGACGGACGGCTGGCGGTCGAGCTGCCGGGGCGTTCGCTGACGACGGTGGTGCTGCGATAGCCGGGACCGCCCCTGCCACACGGGTGGCGGGGGCGGTCGAACCATCGGTTCGGTTCCCTGAGCCGTCAGTCCTCGAAGGCGACGATCATCTTGCCGGTGTTCTCCCCGCGGAGCATCCCGAGGAATGCCTCCACGGCGTTGCCCACACCCTTGATGACCGTCTCGCTGTAGTGCAGCTTGCCCTCGCGGATCCAGCCGCCGACCTCCTGGAAGAACTGCTCCTGAAGGTGCTGGTGGTCCCCGACCAGCATGCCCTGGATCCGCAGCCGCTTGCCGATGACCATCGCGAGGTTGCGCGGAGCGGGGGTCGGCTCGGTGGCGTTGTACTGCGAGATCATGCCGCAGACGGTGACCCGGCCGTGCACCTTGAGGCGGCCGATGGCGGCCTCGAGGTGCTCACCGCCGACGTTGTCGAAGTAGACGTCGATCCCGTCCGGCGCGGCCTCCTTCAGCTGGTCGGCGACCGGGCCGCTCTTGTAGTTGAACGCCGCGTCGAAGCCGTACTCGTCGAGCAGCACCCGGACCTTATCGTCCGAACCGGCGCTGCCGATCACCCGCGAGGCGCCCTTGAGCTTGGCGATCTGGCCGACCTCGCTGCCGACCGCGCCCGCCGCGCCCGAGACGAAGACCGCGTCGCCCTCCTTGAAGGAGGCGACCTCCAGCAGCCCCGCGTAGGCGGTGAGGCCCGGCATGCCGAGCACCCCGAGGTAGGCGGTGAGGGGGGCGATCTCGGGGTCGACCTTGACGGCGCTCTTGGCTTCCACCGTCGCGTACTCACGCCAGCCGCCGAAGTGCAGTACGTGGTCGCCGACGGAGATGCCCTCCGCATTGGAGGCGACGACCTTGCCGACCGCGCCGCCTTCCATCGGCCGGTCCAGCTTGAACGGCGGCGTGTACGACTTCACGTCGTTCATGCGGCCGCGCATGTACGGGTCCACCGACATGTAGAGATTGCGGACCAGCGCCTGTCCGGGACCCGGCTCGGAGACCGGGGCCTCGCGCAGCGCGAAGTCCTCCGGCTTCGGCCACCCCTGGGGGCGGGCGACCAGGTGCCATTCACGGCCGGTGGTGGGGATGACGGACATGGAAGGGGCCTCTCATACGTTTCAGCAGATGAAACAATCATGCTGCTGGATATTTCATGTTGTCAAGTAAATGGGTACCCTGGTGGTCATGACGTCCCGCATCGACCCGCTGACCCTCGAGGTCGTCGAGCTCATCGGCACCATCGTGGCCCGTTATCACGAGGAATACGAGGAGGCCGCGGCCAAGCACTCCCTGACCGGGGCACAGGCCCGGGTGCTGGGCCTGCTGACCGGCGGGCCCACGCCGATGCGACGGCTCGCCCAGCAGCTGAAGTGCGAGCCGTCGAACGTCACGGGGATCGTGGACCGCCTGGAGTCGCGCGGCCTCGCCGAGCGCCGCCTGGACCCGGCCGACCGCCGCGTCAAACTGGCCGCCGCCACCGAGGCGGGCCGGGAGACCTCCGAACGGCTCCGGGGCTCGCTCGACTTCGCGCGCGAGCCGCTGGCGGAGCTTTCGGAGGAGGAGCGGATGGTGCTGCGCGACCTGCTCAAGCGGATGCTGGGCACCGCGCCGTAGAGCCGGGCCGCGGGGCCCGCGCGCCGCGGGGACGCCCGGTTACGGGTCCAGCGGGTCTTTCCCCTCCCCGCCCCTTCCCGATACCAGGGGCTCCGCCCCTGGACCCCGGAATCTGGGGCGGGGCCCCACGGGGGCCTGGGGCGAAGCACCAGTTTCGGGGGTCTGGGGCCGAAGCCCCGAACCGAAGCCAGCGACGGAACCCCCGCCCGGGGAGCTGGGGCGAAGCCCCGGTTCGGGGGTCTGGGGCGAAGCCCCGGTTTCGGGAAGGGGCGGGGAGGGGACAGCTCGCCGCAGGCGGTGTGGGGCGGCGTGCGCCTCCTAGGTGCACCACCACAGGAACCGCTGGCAGGTCTCCGTGGGCGTCGGGGTCGGCGTCGGTGCGACGGTCGCCGGGGAGGTGGCCCCGGGTTTCGGCGGCGTCGTGGGCCGATGGGTCGCGCCGGAGCCGCCCGGGGCCGAGGGGGAGTCGTCCGACGGGTCGGAGGACGAGGCGTCGTCCGGATCGGCCGAGGTGTCGCCCTTCTCGCCCTTGGACTTTCCGCCGTCCTTGTCCCCGTTCTTGTCCTTGCCCTTGTCCTTGGACGACTCTTCGTCCTCGCCATCCGCCGTCGAGGGTCCCGCGTTCGGACCGGTCGTGTCCTGGACGATCGTCTCGGCGGATTCCGTCACCCCGCCGTCGCGGTCGGCCACCGGCTCCTGCCGCCTGGGGGCCGGAGAGGACTCCCGCCAGTGGCCCTCGGTGGCCAGCTCGGCCACGAACACCGCGACCAGCACCGGGCCGAGCACCGACGCCAGGATCGCCACCCGGCGTCCCCGCCCCCGGCGGGCCCTACGGGCGCGGCGGCCGAAGAGTCCCCGGGGCTTGGGCTTCCGCCGCGAGGCTCGGGAAGCCTGGGCCGTACGGCGGCCCGCGCCCGCCCGCCGTTCCGCCCGCGTGGCGGGCGCCTCGGCCCCGCCGCCGCCCTCGTCCGACGCGTCCGACGCGGCAGCGGGCAGCCCGAGGTCCTCGACGGGCGTCCCGCATCCAGGGCAGGAGACGGCACCGTTGAGATGGCGGCGACAAGGAGAGCAGTAATCCATTTCGCCGGGCAGGTTATGTGACCAACGGGTAGGTCAGCAGGACGCGAGGTGTGAGGATCCTGTGCAAAGAACCGCACGAAAGCCCTCCTCAGGACCTGCCTTCCGGCGGATCTTCGGGAGAACCGGCGTCGGCCGGGGCCCGCCCGGCCCCGCTCAGCCGCCGAACGCGGGCTGCGCCAGCCCCTGCCCCGCACCCTCAATGACCAGCAACGACCCGGCGAGCGGCGGCGCGGCGGCGCCGAGTCCGACGCGTGCCGAGGTCAGATACAGGTCGGTGAGGTCCGCACCGCCGAAGGCACACGCGGTCGGGCGCGGGAACGGCAGCTCCACCACCCGATCGAGTGTCCCGTCAGGGGCATAGCGGCGGATCGCGGCACCGTCCCACAGGGCGACCCACACCGCGCCGTCGGCGTCCACACACAGCCCGTCCGGGAACCCCGCGCCCTCCTCGACCTCGGCGAACGGCCTCCGGCCTGAGACCACCGAACCATCGGGGTCCTCGACGTCGAAGACGTCGAAGACGTCGATACGGCGGGTGGGGGTGTCGATGTAGTACATCAGGCGGCCGTCCGGGCTCCAGCCGATGCCGTTGCTGACCGTCACCTCCGGCAGGAACTCCACGTGGGAGCCGTCGGACCCGATCCGGGAGAGCGTGCCGCCGCCGACTCCCTCGTCGTAGCGCATGGTGCCCGCCCACAGCGAGCCGTCGGGCGCGACGGCGGCGTCGTTGCCCCGGCGGCCGGGGACCGCCTCGCGCAGCAGCCAGTCGAAGCCGCCGTCCGCCCCGTACACCCCGATGCCGTCGCGGAGGTTGACCACCAGGCCGCCGCCCGCGCGGGGCTTGGCCGCGCCGACGTGCTGCTCGGTGCCCAGCGTGGTGCGGCGGCCGGTGGCGGGGTCATAGGTGTGGACGCGGGAGGAGAGGATGTCCACCCAGATCAGCCGCTGGGCGGCGGCGTCCCAGGTGGGCCCCTCACCGAGCACGGCGCTCGCGCGCACCGCGATCTCGAGCGCCGGCCGTGTGCTCATATGTCCCGCCTCCGATGTCCCAGCCGCACCGACAGTTCGCCCGCGCCCTTGGCCGCCAGCTCCTCCAGCTCGGCCTGGCGCTCATCGCTCCAGCGGATCGTCGGCACCGAGATGGACAGCGCCGCGACGACCTTTCCCGTGGTGTCCCGTACGGGAGCCGCCACGCAGTTCACATCCGGGTTGGACTCCCGCTGCTCGACCGCGATACCCCGCTCGCGCACGGCGGCGAGGTGGCGGCGCAGTTCGGCGGGGTCGGTGATGCTGTTGTCCGTCATCGCGGCCAGCGGCTGATCTCCGGACAGCCGCGCGGCCAGGGCCTCCTCCGGGAGGGAGGCGAGCAGCATCTTGCCGACCGAGGTGCAGTGGGCGGGCAGCCGGCGGCCCGCGGCGGAGACCATGCGGACGGCGTGGGTGGAGTCGACCTTGGCGATGTAGATGACGTCCATGCCCTCGAGGATCGCGACATGCACGGTCTCGTCGCAGGTCTCCGCGACGCTCCGGGCCACCTGCTGGCCCTCGGCGGCCAGGTCGAGCTGCTCGGCGTAGCGACTGCCCAGTTGGTACGGCCGGACCCCGAGCCGGTAGCGGCCGGGCTGGTCCGGAACCTGGACCAGATAGGAGCGGGCGGCCAAAGTGGTCACCAGCTCATGGACCGTCGTACGGGGCAGCCCGAGCCGACGGGTGATCTCGGGTGCGGAGAGCGTGCCGTCCCCGTCCAGGAAGAGCTCGAGTATGTCCAGAGCCCGTGTCACCGCGGGCACCAGGCGTCCCATAGTGCTCGCCCTCCCCTTCTGGTTCAGATGGCAAGCGTTCGAGATTCCGGCCGGTGGCCGGTATCGCGAACACAGGTTATGCGGAGGGGACTTCCCCCGGCAATGGTCCCGCCAAGGCACGATGCGTTGTGATGGGAAGCGCTTGCCCCACCGTACGGGGACGCCCCCGTACGCCATGCCGAACGGCGAGCCCGTACCCCACCGGCATGGCGAGCCCGTACCCTACGGCACCGCGAGCCCGTACCCCACGGCACCGCGAGCCCGTACGCCACGATAGGAGCCATGGATTCCGCGCCCGGCTCATTCGCTCAGCCCGACTCGTTCCCGACCCCCTTCCCCTTCGTCCTCGTACTGCTGCGCCGGATGGCCGACCATCAGCCGGGGCTGGTCGAGGACGCGCTGCGCGAGCTGGGCTTCGGACGTGCGGTGATGCGCGAGGCCAACCGCCGCTGGCAGGCCATGCAGCGCTCGCCGCGGCGGCGCTCGGCGGTGGCCCGCTACCGCTCCGTGCTGGGCCCGCCCGAGTCCACCGCCACCCGCCGGATCGGCGATCTGACCTGCGAGGCGCTGAGCTGGTCCGTACCGCTGTGGCCGGATCTGCGGTTCGAGGTGCTCACCGCGCCGAACGGGGCGGTGTGGAACGAGTGGCTGGTGCGCGCTCCGGGCGCGCCCGGGCCCCGGCTGCGTACGGCCGCCGATCTGCTGCCCTGGTCCTGCACGGTGGACGAGGTGGCGCGCGCCTTCGCGCCCGCGCGGCCCATGGAGGGCTCGGCGCCCACCCGCTGGCGGCTCGCCTTCGACGCGCCGGAGGCGGAGGACGGTGAACTCCGCCACTATGTGGCGGAGTTCACCTGGGGACTGCTCCAGCGTATGGAGGACGTCAGGCCAGCTTCGCCGACAGCGTGATCTCCGTACCGGCGAGCGCCTGGCTCACCGGGCAGTTCTTCTTGGCACCCTCGGCCGCCTCGATGAACGCGGCCTCGTCCAGGCCCTCCACCGTGCCCTCGACGGTGAGGTGGATACCGGTGATCCCGGTGCCGGGCTGGAAGGTGACCTCGGCCTGGGTGGTCAGCTGGGTGGGCGGGTTGCCCGCCTGGGTGAGGCCGTGCGAGAGCGCCATCGAGAAGCAGCTGGAGTGGGCCGCCGCGATCAGCTCCTCGGGGCTGGTCTTGCCGTTGGCCTGCTCGGCGCGGGACGGCCAGGAGACCGGCTGCTCGCCGATGCCGGAGGAGTCGAAGGTGACGGTCCCCTTGCCCTCGGCCAGATTGCCCTGCCAGACGGTGTGCGCGGTACGCGTCGTAGCCATGCTCGCTGTTCCCTGCTTCCTGTCGGACGTGCGGTATGCGTATACGGTCGGAGACGATCACCCGGCCGGGGCGCCACCGCTCGCGGTCGCGCCCTGTCCGGAGATCGCCTCCGAGCCTACGTTCCAGGCGACCATGGCCGGGCGACCATGCTCACTTCCCAGTCGACTGACGGTCGCGGTGTCCAGCCGGAAGAGGGCGCCGGCGGACGGGGGCAGGCCCAGCCGCCGGGCGGTGAGCACCCGTAGGACATGGGCATGTGCCACCAGCACCACATCGGCGCCGTCCGCCACCGCCAGCTCGGGGGCGATCCGGGCGAGCACCCGGTCCACCCGGGCCCCGATCCGCTCGGGCGACTCCCCGGGGTGGTCGGGTCCGGCCGGTGGCGCGCCGTCGGTCCACAGGTTCCAGTCCGGGCGGGTGCGGTGGATCTCGTCGGTGGTGATGCCCTCGTAGCCGCCGTAGTCCCATTCGCGCAGGTCGGGCTCGATGGTCAGGTCCTCGAGCCCGGCGAGCCGCGCGGTCCGCACGGCCCGGTCCATCGGGCTGACCAGGATCAGCCCGATCTTCCGCGCGGCGAGCGGCCCGCGCAGGGCGCGCGCCTGCTCCTCACCGCGCGGGGTCAGGGGCAGATCGGTCCGGCTGGTGTGCCGGTGCGACCGGCTCCACTCGGTTTCGCCGTGCCGGACCAGCAGCAGCTCAGCCACGGTCGCCGGACGCCTTCTCCTCGCCCGCGACGCCCTGCTCCTTCTCCTCGTCGATGGCGTGCTTCTCGTTCGCCGCGGCGGCTATGGAGGCGCGCACCGTGTCCATGTCCAGGTCGCGGGCCTGGCCGATGAGGTCCTCCAGGGCCGGCTCGGGGAGGGCACCGGGCTGGGCGAAGACCGCGATGTTCTCCCGCACGATCATCAGCGTGGGGATGGACTGGATGTCGAAGGCGGCGGCCAGCTCGGGCTGGGCCTCGGTGTCCACCTTGGCGAACAGCAGATCCTGGTGGCGCCCGGCGGCCTTCTCGTAGATGGGCGCGAACATCCGGCACGGCCCGCACCAGGAGGCCCAGAAATCAATCAGTACGAATTCGCTCCCGGACACGATCTCGTCGAAGTTGTCCTTGGTGAGCTCGACGGTGCTAGTGCTCATGCCTGCGTTACCCGCTTCCGTACGTCGGCAGATGCCTCATGCACGGTAACCCGGCCACCGCCCGCCGTTATTCCGGGCCGGTGGCGGGTCGGGCGGGCCGGCACCGCCTCGAGGGGCTACCCCGTCCGGAAACGTATGCCCAGGTCGGCGGGGGTGAAGTGGCGTACGTCCCGGGTGGAGAGCCCATGGCCGGTCCCCCGGAAGACCCAGAAGCCGCCCGTCCTGCCGTGGCCGTAGCCGGGCGCGGCGGCGATCACGTCGTCGTGTCCGTCCGCGTCGACGTCGAGGAGCGGGGGCTGCGGGGCGAAGGCGTCGAAGCCGTAGGGGGTGTGCCGACCGGGCACGCCCGGGGTGTCCAGGTCCAGGGACTGGACCCGGCCGTGCCCCCGATGCGGGTTCCGCGGGCTCTGCGGGCTCTGCGGGTTCTGCGGGCTCTGCGGGCTCTGCGGGCTCTGCGGGTTCCGCGGGCTCTGCGGGCTCTTGGCCGGGTCGGGGGCGTACTCGCCGCCGCGCCCGTGCCGTGAGCCGGGCAGCACGGTGAGTCGGCCGTTGCCGTTGTGCTTCTCCGGGGTGGCCACGACGAGGTCGGGTCGGCCGTCGCCGGTGATGTCGCCGACGGCCGGGGAGCCGCCGAAGCCGTCGCCGCGCCGGGCGTCGCCGGGCATGCCCGGGCCGGACTGGTCGACGGTGAGATCCGCACGCCCCCGGCCCAGACCGGACTTGGCCCCGTGGACGACGGTCAGCCGCCCGGAGCCGCGGTGGCGGCCGGGGCCGAGGGTGCCCTGGCCGGGCGCGAGCAGATCATCGACCCCGTCGTGGTCGGCGTCCCCGGCCGCGGGCTCGCGCGGGCCGTCCTCCGTGCCGAGGGCGTGGGCCAGGCGCGCCTCGGGCCGCCGGTCCCGCACCAGGCCCTTGGGTCCGCCGCGGTAGTGGGCGACGGGGGTGTCGAGGGGGGCGGTGTCTCCGGGGTCCGACTGGTCCGACTGGTCCGCCTGGCCGATGCCGTAGCGGTAGGTCAGCACGACATCGGTGCGGTGGTCGCCGTTGAAGTCCCCGGCGGTGGCGGTGGCGGGTGCGCCGCGGCGGGGCCGGTCGGTGGGGCCGCTGGGGAGCGGGGCGGTACGGGCGGGGTGGGCCTTGGCGCCGAACGGCCCGTACAGCACGCGTACGATGCCCCGGCCGTCACCGTGGCCGTCGCCCCGGCCGTCGCCCCGGCCGTCACCGTGGCCGTCGCCCCGGCCGTCGCCCCGGCCGTCACCGTGGCCGTCGCCCCGGCCGTCGCCCCGGCCGTCGCCCTGGGCATCGCCCTGGCCGTCCGCCGCCGAGGTCAGCAGGTCGGCCGCGCCGTCCCCGTCGAAGTCCCCCACGGCCAGCGCCAGGTATCCGGTCGCGCCGCCGCCGAGCGGGCGCGGCGCAGCCAGCCCTCGGGGGCCGCCGCGCAGCACCACCGTCTCCCCCGTCCGCTCGGCCCGCGGCGAACCGCCGTACCGGAAGCGGGCCGTCACCAGGTCGGTGAATCCGTCCCGGTCGAGATCGGTGCGCAGTAGGGGTCCCACGTAGTCGTCCTCGGCGCCGTCCACCACGAGGCGGTGCCGCGGGTCGAGACCGTGCGCCCCGCCGTAGACCACCGCGAGCCGGGCGGGCAGCGGTCCCCGGGAGGCGCTGGTGGGGCGGATGGCGGTGGCGAAGTCGTCGTAACCGTCGCCGTTGAAGTCCCCGAGCGAGGCACCTGCGGCCCCCTTGGTGGCCCCGTCCACCGGCCTCCGCCCCTCGTGGCCGCCCTCGCTGCACCCGGCGAGCAGCAGCACGGACACGGCCACGGCGGCGACGGGAACGGACGAACGCACGGCGACACCTCGCAAGGCGGAACGAGCGGACACGGACGGACACGGACGGCGGACGGCGGACGGCGGACAGCTGGCGCAGAGGTACGAACACGGATACGAACGAGGGCTTCACCGCTCAAGGACTCCAAGGAGCGCGCTCGGGTTGCCTCGCGGCCGCCCCCGCCAAATACACGCGACAGCGGGGGCCGAGCTTGCGATCATGACGTCTGACCTCTGCCCTGCCCCCTGCCCCCGACCCCTGCCCCCGACCCCTGACCCCGACTGACCCCCGACGAGAAAGGGCGATGCGCGATGCCGGCCATACCCGCCGACCCGACCGTGCTGCACCCGATGCCCGAGCAGCCACGGGTGGTGCTGCTCAAGCCGCTGATCACCTCGCCGCTGATCGAGATCGGGGAGTTCTCGTACTACGACGACCCGGATGAGCCCACCGCCTTCGAGACCCGCAATGTGCTGTACCACTACGGGCCGGAGCGGCTGGTCATCGGGAAGTTCTGCGCGCTGGGCGAAGGGGTGCGGTTCATCATGAACGGCGCCAACCACCGCATGGACGGCCCGTCCACGTTCCCTTTCCCCATCATGGGCGGCTCGTGGGCCGACCACTTCGACCTGATCACGGGCCTGCCGGGCCGGGGCGACACCGTGGTGGGCCATGACGTCTGGTTCGGATACCGGTCGATGGTGATGCCCGGCGTGCGTATCGGGCACGGCGCGGTCATCGCCTCCGGGTCCGTGGTGGTGGACGACGTTCCCGACTACGGGATCGTCGGCGGCAATCCGGCCAGGCTCATCCGCCGCCGTTACGGCGACGAGGATGTCGCCCGGCTGTTGGCGCTGGCCTGGTGGGACTGGCCGATCGAGCATCTCACCGGCCATATCCGCACGGTCATGTCCGGCAGCGTGGACGAGTTGGAGGCGGCGGCCCCGCGGTAGGCGTTGCCGACGGGGCTTGACGCCTGCGGCGGGCTGTTCCCCTCCCCGCCCCTTCCCGAAACCGGGGCTCCGCCCCAGCCCCCGGCCACTCCCCTACCCGCCCTTTCCCGACACCTGACGATATGCGGCTCCGCCCCGCGCACGGCTCCGCCGGATGCGGGGCTCCGCCACGTGCGGGCCTCCGCTACGAGCGGGGCACCACCGCGTACGGGACTCCGCCACGTACGGGGCCCGCCGGGTGCGGGACTCCGCACGTGGCAGAGCCCCGCCCCCGGCCCCGGGACCCAGGGGCGGGGCCCCTGGTGGCGGGAAGGGGCGGGGCGGGGAAACCCCCTGCCTCAGCCCTCCAGACTCATGTACAGCCGAGTCCCACGCGGCTCAAAACCCACCCGCTCGTAGACCCGGCGCGAGCCCTCGCCCGAGTACTCCAGCCAGACCGACCGGGCTCCTCGGGCGAACATCGTCTCGGTCAGCGCGGCGGTGACCGCCGCGGCGATGCCCCGGCCGCGGAAGGCGGGCCGGGTGCCCACGCCCGCCAGTTCGGCGGTGCCCACGGCGGGAGCCGAGCAGATGGCCCCACCGGCGCAGCCCCCGTCGGGTGCCCGGACGAACCGGACCGCGCCGCCGTCCTCCTGGACGCGGCGCAGCCGGGCCGCGCCCTCCTCGGAGGCGGCGAACTCACTGGCGAACGCCTCGGACAGCGCGGCGTCGATCGCCCGGTAGTCCTCGTCCGCGGCCGGAACCGCCACCGGAACGGCCGCCCTGCCCCGCGGCACGGCGAGCCGTTCCGGGGTACACACCAGATACGCCTGCGTGGCCTCCACGCCGAACCCCGCCTCCCGCAGCGCGGGTTCCACCTCGGGCGCGGCGTCCGGCGCGAACTCGAGCCGGGGCTTGAGTTCACGTACCCGGAACGCCTCGATCAGCTCCAGGACGTCCCGGGCGGTGGGCCGGGCACCGGGAAGCGGGGTGGCGTAGTTGATGTACGGGCTGGTGGTGCCGGGGTCGAACCCCGCCACAAAGCCCCCGGCCTCGACAAGCACGGGGCGGCGGCGGAGGTTGGCTACGGCAAAACTCTGGACGTCAGTGCCCATGGTGAAGTGACCTCACGGATCAACGCGACGAAGGGCGCCGCGGAAGGAAGCGGTGTACGGATACGTGGGGCCGCCGTGAGGAGACGGGTGGTTGGCACCGATCGCTCAGTGCCGACGGCGGCCGCTGGGGGACGCCGAGTCCATGGGCTTCAGTCCTTTGATGACAGTGGCATGGCAGTGGGATGGCAGTGGGTGGAACCGCCACGCGGAACATAGCGCACGGCGCGGCCGGGTGACACATGGTTTTCGCGAGCCGGAGCGAAAGCCCGGCACCGCATCGCACCCCGCCCCCACCCCATCCACCGAACTCGCCCGGAGGATTGACGCGGACACACCACGACTCTACCGTCTCGTCACATCTCGGCGTTCACAACGAAACACCAACTTCATATACATGGACCGCGGTCCATACCAACCCCCCACGGGAAGGCAATTCCCATGCGCATCCGTACGCTGCTCACCGCGCTGGCGACCGTGACCACCGCCGTCGGTGGCCTGGCCCTCGCGGGCCCCGCCGGCGCCTCGCCCACGGCCGCTTCCCCCACGGCCGCCTCCCCCACGGCCGCGTTCGCCGACCCGTCGAAGGCGCCGGGCGGCAACTTCGACCTCTCGGTGTGGCAACTCCAGGAGCCGGTCGGCTCCCCCGGCAAGCCGACCACCATCCCCTCGTCCCGGCTCCAGGGGGCGAGCGGATTCCAGGACGACTACTTCTACACCGACAAGCGCGACGGGGCGATGACGTTCTGGGCGCCCGAAAAGGGCGTCACCACCCCGAACTCCAACTACGCCCGCTCCGAGCTGCGCGAGATGAACCGCAACGGCGGCGCCGCGGACTGGTCGCTCGGCGGCTCGCACAAGCTTCGGGCGACGCTGCGCGTGGTGTCCGTGACGAAGAACGTCTGCGTCGGCCAGATCCACCTCGGCTCGGGCGGCTCCTCCACGAAACCGCTGGTGGAGCTGTACTACCGCGCCAACGGCGACATCGTCCTCGGCACCGAGAACTCCCCCGACGGCGGCCAGACGCTGCACAACGTGGGCCATGTGTCGGTCGGCAAGACATGGAACTACACGATCGGCGTCTCCGGCGGCGACACCATCGACCTGACGGTCAACGGCAGCACGACGCACTACGACATCCCGTCGTCCTTCTTCCCGTACAAGCAGTACTTCAAGGCGGGCTCGTACAACCAGTCGTCCTCGAGCAGCACGACGAACGGAGCACGCGTCGGCTTCTACGGGCTGACCGTCTCCCACGGGTGAACCCGCGACGCCCGGCGGCCGGGGCGGCCGGCCGCCGGGCCCGCTCGCCGCTAGGACGTCCGGCCGCCGAAGACCTCGGCCACTTCGGGGATGCGGTCGATATAACCGTCGAGCAGCTTGCGGCCGACGGCCACCGAGTCGACCAGCGGGTGCAGGGCGAACGCCTTGGCGGCATCGGTCCGGGAGCCGGTGACAGCGGCGCTGATGGTGAGCCGCTCGACCGCCTTGACCTGCTGCATCAGACCGGTCTGGTGGAGGTCGGGCTGGGTGATGGTGAGCGGGTGGACGCCGTTCGCGTCAACGGTCACCGGCACCTCGACGACGGCGTCGTGCGGGAGGCCGGAGACGGTGGTCCCGTTGCGCACGTTGAGGATCATCGTGGCGCGCTCATTGCGGCTGATCGCGGCCATCACCGCGAGGGCGACCCCGGCATACCCCTGGTGCGCGGGGTCCGGCCGGAAGTCCTCGTCCGGTCGGGCCTCCCCCTGGACGGCGCCCTTGGCCTCGGCCATGTAGTTGGCGCTGCGGTCGGCGATGGTCTTCCGCCACAGCGACACGGCCGAGCCCGCGGCGGCCTCCGTCACCCGCTGGTAGAACTCCCGCTGCTGGCGGGCGAGGAACTCACCGCGGGTCTGCGGAGCGTCGAGGATGGACCGTACGGCCTCCCGGTTGAAGTAGTAGTAGTACAGATACTCGTTGGGGATCACGCCGAGGTCGCGCAGCCACTCGCGCCCGAAGACCACGCCCTCCTCCAGGTCGCCGAGGCGCTGCTCGTCGGCGAGCAGCCGGGGCAGGATGTCCTCGCCGTCGTGCAGAACACGGCGCATCCAGCCGAGGTGGTTGAGCCCGACGTAGTCGAACTGGGCCCGGGACGGGTCGAGGCCGAGGGTCGTGGCGATGCGGCGGCCCAGACCCGACGGTGTGTCGCAGATGCCGAGGACCCGATCGCCGAGGACGCTCTGCATCGCCTCGGTGATCATGCCCGCCGGGTTGGTGAAGTTGATGACGTAGGCGTGCGGGGCCAGCCGCCGTACCCGGTGCGCGATGTCGAGCATGACGGGGATGGTGCGCAGCCCATAGGCCAGACCGCCCGGGCCGGTGGTCTCCTGGCCGAGGACGTCGAGGTCGAGGCCGACCCGCTCGTCGCACATCCGTCCCGTCAGCCCGCCCACGCGGATGGCGGCGAACACGAAGTCGCTGCCCTCCAGGGCGTCGTCGAGCGATGTGCTGACCGTCACCCTGGGCGCTTCGGCATGGCCTTCGGCGAACTGGGCGAGCACTTCGGCCATGGCCTTGAGCCGGGCCGGGTCGGTGTCGTAGAGCCACACATCGTCGATGCGGGGGGAGCCCTGGTCGTGCAGCAGGGCCTGGTAGACGTAGGGCACGCGGAACCCGCCGCCGCCGAGGACGGTCAACTTCATGCGAGTATCACCTTTCCGTCCGCCTCGCGGCAGAGCTGGAGCGTGTTGGGGTCGGCACCACTGGTGGTGATCAGAACGTCGAGATCGGAGAGCGAGCACACGCGCAGCGATCCGGTGCCGGGGAACTTGGTCTCGACGGCGACCAGGACGACCTTTCCGGCGGTCTCGATCATGGCCTGTTTCAGGGGGGCCTCGACAGCCATGTTGTCCACCACATGGCCGTTGGGCCGCACCCCGGTGCAGCTCAGGAAGAGCAGGTCGGCGCTGATCTGGCGGAGTGCCTGCTCGGTGAGCGAGCCGACCAGGGACTGGTAGTTGCGGCGCAGCACCCCGCCGAGCATCACCAGCCGTACGGCCTCGTCGTCGCGGAGTACGTCGAGCACCGGCAGGCTGCTGGTGATGACGGTGACCGGGCGGCCCCGCAGTCGTCGAGCGATGGCCAGCGGGGTGGTTCCGATATCGAGGACGATCACGCTGTCGTCCTCGACCAGCTTCACGGCCTCCTCGGCGATCGCGCTCTTCAGCGCCTCGTCACGCGAGACGACCTGGTCGAACGGGGTCTCGCGCTCGACCTCCGCACCGGCGGCCTCCGCGACCCCGTGCGGCGACAGGGCCGCTCCGCCGTAGGTGCGGAGCAGCTCGCCGTTGCGGTCGAGGAGGGTCAGGTCCCGGCGAATCGTGGACTCGCTGACCTGGAGGTTCTCGGCGAGCTCGCGTACCGAGGCCACTCCGGTCGACCGGAGTGACTCGACGATCTTCGCATGTCGTTTGCGTGAAGTCACGCATTGACCCTAGCACCACATGACTGAAGTCAGTCATGACGACAAGAGACATTCTCGTTGCTGATCGACTCTTGTCATTCCGTAGGGGCGATGCTCATAGTTGAGCACTTCATCGTGGTCGCACCGGAAAGAGGCGGTCCCCGTGCTCGACGTGCTCTTCGCCGGCGAGGTCTTCTGCGACCTCGTCTTCGGCGGCATCCCCCATCTGCCCACTCCGGGAACCGAGGTGTACGCCGACCGGTTCGCCGTCTCCCCCGGGGGAACCGCCAACCGCGCCGTCGCCACCGCCCGCCTCGGACTGCGGACCGGGATCCTGGGGGTGCTCGGCACCGACCTCTTCGGCGAGCACCTCGCCGCCCGGCTCGCGGCCGAGCAGAACCTGGACCCGACCTGGCTGCGCCGCGATCCCGCCGTGCACACCCCGGTCACGGTCGCGGTGACCCAGGAACACGACCGCGCCTTCCTCACCTACGAGGAGAAGGGGGCCCTGCGCCCCGAGGTGTGGGAGGGCGAGCTGCCCGCCGTCCGCTTTCTGCACCTCGGGATCGGACGGCCGCTGCCCGGCTGGGCGGCCGAATTCCGCGCCCGCGGCACCCGTGTGGTGGGCGGCGTCGGCTGGGACCCCACCGGCCAGTGGTCACGGGAGCTGCTCACCCGGCTCGCCGAGGTCGACGTATTCGTCTGCAACGCCGTCGAGGCGACGAGCTACACCCGCACCGACACGGTCGAGGAGGCCGTGAAGGTCCTCGCCGACCATGTGCCCGACGTCGTCGTGACCGATGGCGGGAGCGGCGCGGTCGCGGTGGACGGCGCCACGGGCGAGCTGGTCCGGGTCGCCGTCCCCCGGGTGCCGGCCGTCGACCCCACCGGCGCCGGTGATGTGTTCACCGCTGGACTGATCACCGGCCTGAACCACGACTGGCCCCTCGCCACCCGGCTCCGCTTCGCCGGGCTGTGCGCCGCCCTGTCGGTACAGAGCCTGGGCGGCGCGAACAGCGCACCGCGGTGGGAGGCGATCGACGCCTTCCTCGAACGCACCCCCGGGATCCCGGCCGCGGACCTCGTCCGCATCCGTGCGATCAAGCCCTAGCTCCCGCGCCCCGGCCCGAGCCGGACGACCGCCACCCGCTACATCCAACAGCCGCCGCCCCGGCCCCGGGCGGCCGTACCCCGGGCACCAACCGCACCCCAGGCACCAACCGCACCCCCAGCACCAGGAGGACCGCCCCATGGCCGAGAGAACCCCACGACGCCCCCGTCGGCGCCTCATCGCCGCGGCGGCGCTCGCCACCGGTGTCCTGACCGGTGTCGCGGCCTGCTCCCCCGGCCCGAGCGGCGGATCGGCCACCAGCGCCAAGACCTCCGGCCCGGTCGCCACCGACCCCGCCAAGGCCGGCAAGGTCACCCTCACCGTGTGGGACCAGAACACCGACCCGGGCGCCAACGCCTCGACCGAGGCGCTCAACAAGGCGTTCATGGCGAAGTACCCGAACGTCACCATCAAGCGCGTCTCCCGGTCCTTCGCCGACCTCAAGACCACGCTGAAGCTCGCGCTGTCCTCCGCCAACCCGCCCGACGTCGTCCAGGCGAACCAGGGCTACCCCGACATGGGCGCCTTCGTGAAGGCCCAGCTGCTCCAGCCGGTGGACCGCTACGCCAAGGCCTACGGCTGGGACACCGCCTTCCCGTCCCAGCTGCTCGACCTCAACCGCTTCTCCCACGACGGCAAGACCTGGGAGACCGGCAATCTGTACGGCGTCTCGCAGACCGGCGAGATCATCGGCGTCTACTACAACAAGGCCAAGCTGAAGTCGCTCGGCCTGCCCCCGCCCAGCACGCTGGGCGGCTTCGAGACCGCCCTGGCCAAGGCCAAGGCTTCGGGTCTGCAACCCCTTTCGTACGGCGACGCCGACAAGAGCCCCGGTATCCATGTCTTCGGCGTCGTCCAGGCCCTCGCCGCCGGCAAGCCGGAGGTCCGCAAGCTCGTCTTCGACGAGGGCGACGCCAAGTGGACGGACTCCGGCACCCTCAAGGCCGCGACCACGCTGCGCCGCTGGGCCGACAAGGGGTATCTGGGCTCCGGATTCAACGGCAAGAGCAAGGACCAGGCCGTCGCCTCGTTCGCCCAGGGCAAGTCCCCGTTCCTCGTCGAGGGCACCTGGCAGTCGGCCGTCCTCGCCCCGAAGATGAAGGAGAACGTCGGCTTCACCGCGCTCAGCCCCGCCACCGGGCAGCCCCCGCTCACCCAGGGCGGCGAGGGCCTGGCGTGGTCCGTGACCTCCAAGTCCAAGCACCCGGACGTCGCCGCCGCGTACATCGACTTCCTCGTCAACAAGAACGGCATGAAGGTCGCCGCCTCCCACGGGAACCTGCCGGCCCTTCCCCCGGCCGACTACAAGCCGACGCCCGGCAGCGTCGACGCGGACATCCTCACCGGGTGGAAGGCCGTGAGCGAGAAGGACGGGCTGCTGCCCTACCTCGACTACACCACCCCGACCTTCTACGACACCCTCACCGCCGCCGTCCAGGAGCTGACCGCCGGACACCTCACCCCCAAGGCGTTCACCAGCCGGCTCCAGTCCGACTACTCCTCCTTCCAGAACAGCAGGTAGACCCCCACCTCATGGCCGCCACCGCACACCGCCCGACGGCACGCAAGCGCCCGGCCGGCGCCCCCACCCGGGAGCCGGTCCGGCGCCGCGGCCGCGTCGTCCAGTGGAAGGGCTACCTCTACGCCCTTCCCGCCCTGATCGTCCTCACGGTCTTCCTGCTGGTCCCGCTCGGCCAGCTGGTCCAGATCTCCCTCTTCCACTGGGACGGGATCTCCGTCTCCACCTGGGCGGGGTTCGACAACTACACCGAGATCGCCCGCGACCCGCGGCTCCGCGCGGGCTTCCTCCACTCCTTCGTCCTGATCCTGTTCTTCTCCGTCATCCCGATCGCCCTCGCCCTGGTGCTCGCCGCGGTCACCACGCGGGCCGGCCGGCTGCGCGGCGTCTCCGTCTTCCGCGCGATGATCTTCCTGCCGCAGGTGGTCGCCATGGTCGTGACCGCCACCGCCTGGACGGCGATCTACGCTCCCGACGGCGTGCTCAACACCGCGCTGCGCGCCATCGGTCTCGAAGCGGTCGCCCGCCCCTGGCTCGGCGACTTCTCCACCGCCCTGCCCGCCGTCGGACTCATCGGCACCTGGCTGGAGATCGGCCTGTGCCTGGTGCTGTTCATCGCCGGCATCGGGCAGATCCCGGCGGAGCTGTACGAGGCGGCGAAGCTGGACGGGGCGGGCCCGGTGCGGGAGTTCCTCGCCGTCACCCTGCCCGGGCTGCGCGGGCAGATCACCGTCGCGCTCACCCTCACCGTGATCGCCGCGCTGCGCACCTTCGACCTGGTGTACGTCGCCACCCACGGCGGCCCGGGCAACGCCACCAGCCTGCCCGCCTACGAGGTCTACAACCGGGCCTTCGGCACCGGCCAGGTCGGTTCGGCCTGCGCCATCGCCGTCACCCTGACCGTGGTGATCCTCCTTCTCACCTTCCTGATCACCAAGGTCCAGCCACAGGAGGACGAGACGTGATCTCAGGCCGCGAACGGGCGCTCAACTACGTCATCCTCACCCTCTTCGCCGCGCTGGCCCTGCTGCCGCTGATCGGCGTGGTGTCGTCCGCGCTGACCCCCGCCGCGGAGTCCGGGCCCTCCTTCACCTGGCCCCACCACCTGGACCTCGGCAACTTCTCCACCGCCTGGCGCCAGGGCCACTTCGCCACCTATCTGACCTCCAGTCTGCTGGTCGCGGTCTCGGTGGTGCTCCTGACGGCCGTCCTGGCCATCCTGGCGGGCTTCTCCTTCGCGCACTTCGACTACCCCGGCCGATCGGTCCTCTTCTACGTCACCCTCATCGGGCTGATGGTGCCGCCCGAGGCGTTCGTCATCCCGCTCTACTTCAACCTGCGCGACACCGGACTCACCGACTCCTACTGGTCGCTGATCCTCCCGCAGACCGCCCAGTCCCTCGCCTTCGGCGTCTTCTGGATGCGCAACTTCTTCCGCTCGGTGCCGGTCAGCGTCATCGAGGCGGCGCGCCTGGACGGGGCGTCCGACTGGCGGCTGCTGTGGCGGATCCTGGTGCCCACCAGCCGTCCGGCGCTGCTGACGATGGCGATGCTGGTGTTCATGTGGACCTGGAACGAGTTCCTGCTCCCGCTGGTCATGATCACCGACGAGAGCAAGCGCACCGCCCCGCTCGGCCTGGCCTTCTTCCAGAGCGAGCACACCACCCAGTACTCCGTGCTGGCGGCCGCGTCCATCATCGTCGCCCTGCCGGTCGTCGCCTCGTATGTCTTCCTCCAGCGGCACTTCATCTCCGGGATGCTGTCCGGCGCGGTGAAGGGCTGAACGGACCATGGAACCGAACGGGAGACCGGGGCCCGCCGCGGCGGTCCCGGTTCTTCCGTCCTCGCGGGTACCACCTACCCGTCGGACTCGGACCACACGGTCGCCTCGGCCGTGACGCCGGTGGTGAAGCTGTCGCTGATCGAGGTGATGGTGAGGACGGCCGTACGGTCTTCCATCGTGTTCACACACACCACCGCTCCGACCTTGGCCTCGACCTGCCGGACACCCTGGGCGGACACGAGCTCGGAGCACTCCTGCCTGGTGGGCATTCCCCGCTCCGGCCAGATGGCGAGGTCCGGCTGCCAAGCGGTGAGCCGGGGCGGGTTGACCAGGCCCAGATCGAGGTCGCCGGAGCCCGCGTCGATCTTCGGCGGAACCTTGTCGAGCCTCGGTCCGTGCTCGGCGATCCGCACCTTCCCCCGCCACTGAATGGTGCTGGTCGGTGTGGACAGCGACGCCGAGGGCGCCGGGGCCTCCGCACCCTCGGCCGCCCGGGACGGCGGTGCCGGACTCGGCGACTTGCTGGGCGAAGGGCCCGAGGACTCCGCGGAGCCGTTGTCTCCGGAACTGGTCACCACCCAGGCGACCACGCCGACCAGGCCCAGCACGCACAGCGCGACCACGGCGATCGCCACCCACCGCCGACCGCCTCGCGGTGGTCCGCCGAAGAAGTTGATCTGGGTGTTGTGGGAACCGCCCTGCGCGCCGCCGTGCCCACGGAAGTCGTTGCCGGACACCCCGCCCGTGCGTCCGCCCCCGGTCATGCCCCTGACCCGAAGTGGTTCGTCTGCTGGTTGCCGGTGCCGGTCTGAACGGCGGTGGGACCGCTGAAGGTGTTGTTCCGGACCCCGCCGCCGTCGCGCCGCGCGGGTTCGCCGTACGGCTCCACCAGCGCATGGAGTTCGGCGACCACCCGCCCGCGCTCACTTTCGTCGAGACCTTCCAGGAACCTCCGGAAGCGGACCTGCCAGGTCTGACGGAACAGTGTCCGCTCTTCCTCGCTCAGCTCGGGGTCCTCCAGCTCCGACGTCGTCCGATCGAGGCGCTCCAGCTCCGCCCGCTCCCGCCCCGCGTCGCCACGGCCCAGCAGCCGGGCGATCCGGTCACGCATCGCCGCCCACGCGTCGGACCCGGCCGCCTGCACCATCGCCGCCGCCACCTGGCCTGCCACATCGTCCACCATGCGCCTCCCCTCCAGACATGCATGCGGTTCCTCACCGTAGCGCGCCCGGAACCACAAGTGACGGAAAGAACACGGGCCTTGAGAGAAGTCCGTGACGCGTCGTCGTTCCGGCCGGAGGCGTCTCCACGTCAGCCGGCCGGAGGCGTCTCCACATCAGCCGGCCGGAAAGCGGGCCACCCAACGCCGTTGCCAAGGCGTCTCGACGGCCCGGGGGTGATGGTGGGTGCGCGTCCAGGCCACGGCGTCGGCCGGGGCCACGCCCGCCAGGACGGCCAGGCAGGCGATGACGGTCCCGGTCCGGCCGACGCCGCCCCCGCAGGCGACCTCCACGGGCGTGCCCGCCCGGGCCCGCTGGTGCAGTGCGCGGATCTGCCGTACGGCCAGGTCGCGGTCGCGGGGCAGCAGAAAGTCGGGCCACTCGACCCAGGCGCGCTCCCACTCCAGCTCCCCGTCATGCCGCTCGCGCAACCGGGTGGACCCCAGATACAGCCCGAACCCGGGCAGCGGCCCCTCCGGCCGCGGATGCCGCAGACCGCGCCCCCGGACCCATGAGCCGTCCGGCAGCCGCAGGGCACCCGCCAGCGGTGCGTCACTCATCGCGTCCCCGCCCCCGCCCCGATCCGAAGCGCCCGGCCACGGTCGGCACGGCGTCGATGTCCTTACACATCCGTTCACTCTGGCCGCGCTTCGCGCTTTCCGCAAAGGAGTTGAGCCGTGTGAGGATGTGGCGATGGTGTGGCTGGGGGGACGCGGGAGGCGGCCGGCCGGGCTCATGGCGGCCGCGGCAAGTGCGGCGCTGGCGCTGACCGCCTGCGGCCCGGGCGTGCGCAGGCCCGACCCGCGCGACCGCCGCGCACGCCAGGTCCTGCTCACCGGCACCGGACGCACCCGGCTCAAGCAGGTGCGCCGCAGCCTCGCTGCCGCCGAGGCCCGCCTCCTCACCGACCTCGGGGACCAGGACGCCGAGCAGTTGCGCACCCTCCTCGCCCGCGTCGCACGGACCGCCCCAGCGAGAGTTGATCACTCCGGAAGAAGCCGAGTGCTGAAGCGTCCCCGCGCTGACTTCCCTGGGGCCGCCGTCGTGCCGGCCGGGGGCACTGGGCGAAGGACGTCTGGGCCCCCGCGACGGCGGGGAGGACGCGCCGGAGTCAAGCCGAGCCGGAAGTGAGCCCCCACCCCCTGGGTGGGGGCTCACTGATGCCTACCGCTGTGACCAACAGCAGCGTCACCAGGCAGTTCAAGGTTTGCGCAAGGTATTGAGCAACGTCGACCACGCATGGTGTTGCTGCGGCGGCCCGCCGGAGTCGGGCAGCAGGGCCGCTACGCCAAAGCCAAGGACCCAAAGGGTGGCCCGTCGGCGGATGACGCGGCCGCATCCAGGAGTCCACAACGGGGGGAACCGATGAGCAGAACAGCCCGCGGCGCGGCCAAGCTCACCGCGAAGGCCGGGGTAGCAGCATCACTGACGATCGCGGCATTGACCACGCCCGCGCACGCCGAGCCCGCTGACGAGCCGACCGCGCAGGCCAAGCCCGCCATCGACCTACCCGCGACCGTGATCCCGAACCGGGTCATGTCCTGGAACTCCAACGGCAAAAGCTCAGCACACCGGACGACATCGTCGACCACATCAAGAGGTTCCGGCCGCAACTGGTTCTCCTTCAGGAATCGAGCAGAGGTACACGGTCGACGAAGGCCCGTGGGAAACCCGCCCCTCCACGGCGTTCACCACCCGCCTCGCGGGACGGCAGGAATCCTGCACCGAGGCGTGAACTCCCGGAATCGCATCCTGCGAACGGTCAACGAAGACCACCGAGTCGTGATCAGCGACGTCACTCGAGCCCAGGGCCCTCGGGCCGCCTGCTCCGCGAGCTGAACACGCGCCATCGAGCCGCCGCGCCGACGCGGCGGCGAGTTCTGCCATGCCTCACCTCACCTTCTACCTCTGACAAGGAGCCCGCACATGCGTTTACGTAGCGCCCTCGTGACTGCCGTCCTCGGCGGCACACTCGCCCTGACCGCGATGGCCGCGCCCGCCCAGGCAGCACCAGCCGCCCCGTCCACATCGGCCGCGACCCGCGCCGCCAGCACCACGTGGGCACCGGGGCACGCGAAGTACTACAGCACGTACTCGAGCCAGGCGGCGTGCGAGAACGCGGGAGTCACCGGAGACATCCACGGACGGTGGTCGTCGTGGAGCTGCACCAGGACCCTCCGCGGATGGGAGCTCTGGGTCGTCTACTTCTGATCCGGTGACCGACCGGCTGAACCAGTGGTCGGCGAATGGCCAAGCCCCCACCCAAGCGGGTGGGGGCGTCCTGGATGGCTGGGGGCGTCCTGGACGGCTGGACGCCGCTGATGGGGACGCCGCCGGGGGCGTCCCCGACCGCCCGCCGAGCTCCGAACGGGCGTCGGAAGGCAAGGGGACGGCCCTCCGTCCACTGAACCGGCTCCGTGTCCCCTGTGTGTCCCCTGGATCTTCGTCTGAACGGATGAACGGGAGCCCCCGCGTCGGCGCGGCGACTCCCGTTCCTATGTCTGCGCAGGTCAGGATGGGTCTGCCCGCGTAGTGCCCTGGTGGGGCGGGTGGGACTCGAACCCACGGCCGACGGATTATGAGTCCGCTGCTCTAACCGGCTGAGCTACCGCCCCGTAACGGCGCGTCGTACACATCTGCGCGCGCCGTCTGCCGCAGCATAGCCGCTCATACGATCTGCTGCTTCGAAGGGCCGACGCGGAGAGGCCCCCTGGCTGCGATCATGACGTAGATCACGTCCGGAGGGGGCCGGAAATGAAAAAGGACCCCGCAAGGGGCCCTCCTCACTGCTCCCCCGACTGGACTCGAACCAGTAACCCTCCGGTTAACAGCCGAATGCTCTGCCAATTGAGCTACAGGGGACCGAGCTCCCCCGACTGGACTCGAACCAGTAACCTGCCGGTTAACAGCCGGCTGCTCTGCCAATTGAGCTACAGGGGATTGCTCCGCGTGCCGCGACCGTGGCCCCGCCCTGGTCTCCCGGACGGCGTGCGCTCGCTGCGACACATACATTAGCGCAAGCAGGGGGGTGCTCCGCCAATCGGTTCGCCGCGTCCGCCCCCGGGCGAACCTCCGCCGTTCCAGGGATGATCTTCTGGATGATCGTGGGTGATCTGCGGCACGGGCGGGTAGACGTGCGGCACGACCCCGGGGTCCAGTTGTGAAGGACAGCGAGAAGGGCAGGTCGATGCGCTACCGGCTGACGTTCATCACCGGGATGGCTGTGGGTTACGTACTGGGCACGCGAGCCGGCCGCCAGCGATACGAGCAGTTGCGCGCGTGCGCGCAGAAGTTCGCACGGAACCCGGCCGTCCGCAATACCGCCGAATCGGCCGCGCAAGGGGGCCGGCATGCCGCCGTGCGGGCGCTGGACAAGGTCCGGCCGCTGCGCGAGAAGATCGGGCAGCGCGACCCCCGCGCGGTGGGCGAGGACGACTGGGGCACCAGCAACACCTAGACCCGGCGGTGGCATGATCTGATCCATGGGGATAGTCGCCGGGTTGGACAGTTCGTCCGAGAGCACACGAATCGTCGTCTGTGACACCGATACGGGTGCCGTGATCAAACAGGGGTACGCCCCGCACCCGGTCGGCGGCAGCGGCGATGTGGACCCGCAGGCGTGGCTGATGTCCCTCGGCGAGGCCGCCGAGGGCGGACTGCTCGAAGGGGTCCAGGCCATCGGCGTCTCGGCGCAGCAGCACGGGCTGCTGGCGCTGGACGCGGGCGGGGTGCTGGTGCGCCCCGCGCTGGTGGGCAACGACAAGCGCGCCCAGTCGGCGGCCGCCGACCTCACCGAGGCGCTCGGCGGCCGCACGGCCTGGGCCCAGGCGGTCGGCGCGGTGCCGACCGCCGCGCAGCCGGTGGCCAAGCTGCGCTGGCTGACGCGGAACGAGCCGGACGCGGCGCACCGCGTGGCCGAGCTGATGCAGCCGCACGACTGGCTGGTGTGGCAGCTGCTGGGGCGGCCCGTGCGGCGTACGACCGACCGCGGTACGGCCTCCAGCAGCGGCTACTGGTCGGCGGCGAACGGTTCCTGGCGCCCCGACCTGGTCCAGCTGGCCCTCGGTCACCAGGTGCGGCTGCCGGAGGTCATCGGCCCGGCCGAGGCCGCCGGGCACACCCCCGAGGGGCTGCTGATCTCCGCCGGTACCGGCGAGACCATGGCCGCCGCCTTCGGACTCGGCGTCGGGGTCGGCGACGCGGTGATCTCCCTGGGCGCCTCCGGCTCGGTCTTCTCCGTCCACCATGAGGCGCTGGCCGATCCGACCGGCACGATCCTGTCGTACGCAGACGCCACCGGCATGCATCTACCGGTGGTCCATACGCTCAACGCGGTACGGGCGCTACGCGGTACGGCGGAATTGCTCGGCACGGATCTCGAGGGGCTCTCCGAGCTCGCGATGAAGTCCACCCCGGGTTCGTACGGGCTGGTGCTGCTGCCGTATCTGGAGGGCGAGCGGACCCCGCATCTGCCGCATACGGCCGGGACGCTGACCGGGCTGCGGCGCGAGTCGATGAAGCCCGAGCATCTGGCGCGGGCCGCGTTCGAGGGGATGCTGTGCGGGCTCGCGGACGCGCTGGACGTGCTGCGCGGGCGCGGCGTCCAGGTGCGGCGCGTCTTCCTGCTCGGGCCCGCGGCCGATCTCCAGGCCGTCCGCGCGATCGCGCCCGCGGTGCTGGGCGCGCAGGTCGTGGTGGTCCAGCCCGCCGACTACGCCGCGCTGGGCGCGGCCCGGCAGGCCGCCTGGGCGCTGGGCGTCTCGCACGGCACCCACTCGCCGCATGAGCCGCCGCGCTGGCCGGCCGCGGCGAGCCAGGTCTTCGAGCCGGGCGAGGACCTGCCGGTGGGGCAGTCGGTGCGGCAGCAGTACGTGGCGGTGCGGGAGCAGATCCACCCCGGGGCCTTTGAGCCGGAGGCTCTTGGGTCCGGGGGCGTCGAGGCGGGCCCCCCGGAGACCGCGGGCCAGGGGACGGCCGACGGGTACGGGGCCGGTGGGTACGGGGCCGGTGAGTACGGGGCCGGTGAGTACGGGGCCATGTGAGGCCGTGGGATTCCGGCCGGGCGGGTCTCGGTCCGGCCTGGCAGCGCCCCGAAGGGGCGCGGGGCCGTGTCGATGTGCGGCTCCGCCGCGGCTGGGTCGCTATGCGGCTCCGCCGCGCGGGCGACCAGCCACGACGGCGCCGCGGTCGGCCGACGACGCATCGCGACACCTCCGGCGGAGCGCTCAGTCCAGATAGCCCCGCAGCTGATCGGCGAAGGCGTGGTCGCGGAGCTTGTTGAGCGTCTTCGACTCGATCTGGCGGATCCGCTCCCGCGTCACCCCGAAGATCCGGCCGATCTCCTCCAGCGTGCGGGGGCGGCCGTCGGCCAGTCCGTACCGCAGCTGCACCACCTTGCGTTCGCGCTCGCCAAGCGTCGACAGCACGGCCTCCAGATGCTCGCGGAGCAGCAGGAAGGCCGCGGACTCCACGGGTGAGGCCGCGTCGCCGTCCTCGATGAGGTCGCCGAGGGCGACATCGTCCTCCTCGCCCACCGGCGCGTGGAGCGACACCGGCTCCTGGGCCAGCCGCAGCACCTCGCTCACCCGCTCCGGGAGCAGGTCGAGATGGGCGGCTACCTCCTCGGGAGTGGGTTCGTAGCCGCGCTCCTGGAGCATCCGGCGCTGGACCCGGACCACCCGGTTGATCAGCTCGACGACATGCACCGGGACCCGGATCGTCCGGGCCTGGTCGGCCAGGGCGCGGGACATGGCCTGGCGGATCCACCAGGTGGCGTACGTCGAGAACTTGTAGCCCCGGGCGTAGTCGAACTTCTCGACCGCGCGGATCAGGCCGAGGTTGCCCTCCTGGACCAGGTCGAGCATGGTCAGGCCGCGGCCGACATAGCGCTTGGCGACGGAGACCACGAGGCGGAGGTTGGCCTCGATCAGCCGCCGCTTGGCCATCCGGCCCAGAACCACCAACCGGTCCAGGTCCAGGGCGAGTTGGGTGTCGAGGTCGGGGGTGTTGCCGAGCTTCTCCTCGGCGAAGAGGCCCGCCTCGACCCGGCGGGCCAGCTCGACCTCCTCGACCGCGGAGAGCAGCGGAATCCGCCCGATCTCGCGGAGGTACTGGCGGAAGAGGTCGGCGGAGGGACCGCTGGTGTCGGCGCGGGCGGGCGGCTCGATCGGTTCGACGGGCTCCACGGCCTCGATCGGTTCGACGGGCTCGGCGGGCTCGGCGGGCTCCACGGACTCGACGGGCTCCACGGACTCGACGGCCTCAACGGGCTCGGCGGCGGGCTCCGCTTCGGGGGCGGCGCCGTCGGGCGCGGGGGCCGGGGCGGCGCCGGGGGCGAGCTCGGCCATGGGGTCCGGTGCGGCGTCCCGGCCGGTATCCGGTACGCCTTCCGGGGCGAGGTCCGCCGAGTCCTCGGGCATGGCCGGCGCTACGGCTGTGGCGCGGGGTGAGTGGGGGGACAGGGGGTGCGCCGCGATGGCCGCGTCGGTGAGGGTCTGGGTCTGCACGGGGGCGACCTCCAGGGTGATCGCTGCTGAGGGGGCAGAACGATCGGGTACGGCACGGCGGCCGCGCCGCCGTCCGTCCCGTACATCTTGAGCGACTCTGCGGGGGATTCCGGCCCTACCCGGCCAAGACCGCCGCGCTCCGAGGACTCAGGCACCGCATCCCAGTGTGGAGTACGACACAGGCCCGCCACGAGGGGCGTGCGGGCACTTTTTGCTCAGCGGCCCGTGACCGTGCGACTACCCGGCGACTACGGCGAGCCCTCCGGCCCGCCCGCCGGACCACGAACGCGCTGGCCGGAACCCATCCGCCGGACCCTCGTCGGCCCCCGCCGCCCCCGGCCGCCGCCGCCTCGCTGAGCGCCCGCTCGTTCTACAGCGCCGCCGCGCCCCGGTCCCGGAGGGACTGGCCGTACTGCTGCAACACCCACAGCTCGTTCTGCACGGCGGCGAGGTGGGCGGGGTCGGCGTGCTGCCCCAGGCGCTGGAGGGTGCCCCGCACCTCGGTCACGCGGTGGTTCACCGCGGCCAGCCGGACGGCCACCAGCTGCACGCCCGCGTACACCTCGTCCGGGTCGCGGCGGGTGTGCGGCGGCTCGACGGCGAGCTCGGTGACCATCGCCCGGACCGTGTCGTCGGGCGCCGCTTCCCGGACCCGGGCGAGATAGTCGTCGTCCGCGGCGGCCGCGCCGCCCGCGTCCTCGATGGCGCGGCGCACCGCCGCGTACGGCGGGGCGGTGAACTCGTCGATGCCGTAGGCGTCGAAGGCCGGGGAGACCAGATGGGGGTGTTGCAGAGCCAGCTTGAGCAGCTCGCGCTCGACGCGATGCGCCGGGCTGCGCAGATTCAGCGCCGGTCCGCGCGGGACCGGCGGCGCACCCGCGGCGCCGGGGCCCCCGTTCGGGCCGCCGGGCCCGCCAGGACCGCCGGGGCCCCCGCCGCGCTGGTCGCCCCGGCCGCCGTACCGGGCCGCGCCCGGGCCGCCGTCGCCGCGCTGATCGCCGCGGCCCCCGTGCTCCGGGCCGCCCGGGCCGCCGTTCTGCCTGCTGCGGGCCAGCCCGCGCACCCGGCGGATGATCGACTGCTCCTCCGCCTGGGTGGCGATGCCGACCATCCCGATCAGCCGGATCGCATAGCGGTCCCGCAGCCCGGGGTTCTTGATCGCCGCGACGACCGGCACCGCCTCGTCGACCGCGGCGATACGGCCCTCCTCGGTGTCCAGGTTGTAGCGGGAGACGATCGACTTCAGCGCGAACGCGAACAGCGGGGTGCGGCTCTCGACCAGGTCCGCCACGGCCTCGTCGCCACGGGCCAGCCGGAGTTCACACGGGTCCATCCCGTCGGGCGTGATCGCGATGGAGGTCTCGGCGGCGAACCGCTGATCGTCCTCGAAGGCGCGCAGGGCCGCCTTCTGTCCGGCCGCGTCGCCGTCGAAGGTGAAGACCACCTCCGCGCCCGAGTTGTCCATCAGCAGCCGTCGGAGGATCTTGATGTGGTCGCCGCCGAAGGAGGTGCCGCAGGTGGCGATGGCGGTGGTGACCCCCGCGAGATGGCAGGCCATGACGTCCGTGTAGCCCTCGACCACCACGGCCCGGCTGGACTTGGCGATGTCCTTCTTCGCGAGGTCGATGCCGTAGAGGACCTGGGACTTGCGGTAGAGCGGGGTTTCGGGCGTGTTGAGGTACTTCGGGCCGTTGTCGTCGTCGCGGAGCTTCCGGGCGCCGAAGCCGACGACCTCACCGGAGATGTCCCGGATCGGCCACATCAGCCGGCCCCGGAAGCGGTCGATCGGACCGCGGCGGCCCTCCTGGGCGAGCCCGGAGACGATCAGCTCCTTGTCGGTGAAGCCACGGCCGCGCAGGAAGCGGACGAGGTGGTCCCAGCCGGCCGGGCTGTAGCCGACGCCGAAGTGCTGCGCCGCGGCCTGGTCGAAGCCGCGCTGGGCCAGGAAGGTGCGGCCGATCTCCGCCTCGGGGCGGTCCAGCTGCTCCACGTAGAACTGCGCGGCGGCCTTGTGGGCCTCGACCAGCCGGGTGCGCTCGCCCTGCTGGCGGCCGGGGGTGTAGCCCCCCTCCTCGTAGCGCAGGGTGATCCCGGACTGGGAGGCCAGCCGCTCGATGGTCTCGGCGAAGGAGAGGTGGTCGATCTTCATGATGAAGTCGACCGTGTCGCCGCCCTCCTGGCAGCCGAAGCAGTAGTAGAGCCCCTTGCTGGGGCTGACCTGGAAGGACGGGGTCTTCTCGTCATGGAAGGGGCACAGGCCCTTGAGGTTGCCACCCCCCGCGTTCCGCAGCTGGAGGTATTCGGCTACGACGGCGTCGATCGGGACCGCTGCCCGTACCGCCTTCACGTCGTCATCGTTGATCCTGCCTGCCACGCCCGAATTCTACGGCCGGGGTCCGACATGGCCATCCGCCGCCTGCCGGACCCCGGTGTTCCGAGGAGCCCGAGGGCCTACGGGAGGAGCGAGGTGAGCGGGACGGCCGGGTCGGCCAGGGTCGTCGGGTCGAGCCGCTGACCGCCGCGGATGAGCCGTTGGATCGATTCGGTGACGTCCCAGACGTTGACGTTCATGCCCGCGAGCAGGCGGCCGTCGTTCAGCCAGAAGGCGATGAACTGCCGCTTGCCGACGTCGCCGCGGACCAGCACCTGGTCGTAACTGCCGGGCGGGGCGTAGCCGGAGTACTCCAGGCCGACGTCGTACTGGTCGGAGAAGAAGTACGGCACCCGGTCGTACGCGACGTCCTGGCCGAGCATGGCGCGGGCCGCCGCCGGGCCGCCGTTCAGGGCGTTGGCCCAGTGCTCGACGCGCAGCCGGGCGCTGGGCGGGAGCGCCGCCCGTACGGGGGTGCCCTCGAGGAACGCGAGCGGGGCGGAGGCCACGTCGCCCGCCGCGAAGATGTCCGGGTCGCTGGTGCGCAGCGAGGCGTCGACCGCGATACCGCCGCCCGCCGCGCGGTCCACCACCTCGAGCCCCGCGGCCTCGGCGAGGGCGGTGCGCGGGGCGGCGCCGATGGCTGCCAGCACGCTGTGGGCGGGGTGCTCCTCGCCGTCGTCGGTGAGGGCGGCCAGCACCATGCCGTCCTGGCCGGTGATCTCGGTGAGGCGGGCGCCGAAGTGGAAGCGGACGCCGTGCTCGCCGTGGAGGTCGGCGAAGAGGGCGCCCAGCTCGGGGCCGAGGACGGGGTGGAGCGGGGTGGGCTCGGGCTCGACGATGGTCACCTCGGCGCCGTAGCCACGGGCGGCGGCCGCGACCTCGAGACCGATCCAGCCCGCGCCCGCGATGACCAGCTGGCCGTTGTCCCGGCCGAGGGTGGACAGGACGCCCTTGAGCCGCTCGGCGTGGGCGAGCCGGCGCAGATGGTGGACCCCGGCCAGATCGGTGCCGGGGATGTCGAGGCGGCGCGGCTCGGCGCCGGTGGCCAGCAGCAGCCGGTCGTAGTGGACCCGGGTACCGTCGCCCAGGGTCACGGCCTTGGCGGCGCGGTCCAGGTGGACGGCGGGCAGGCCGAGGTGGAGCTCGATATCGGACTGGGCGTACCAGGCGGGCTCGTGGACGAAGACGCTGTCGCGCTCCTGGCTGCCGGTGAGGAAGCCCTTGGAGAGCGGGGGCCGTTCATAGGGGTGGTCGCGTTCGTCACCGATGAGGATCACCCGCCCGGTGAAACCCTCCGCTCGAAGGGTTTCCGCGGCTTTCGCCCCGGCCAGGCCCCCTCCGACGATGACGAATGTCTGGTGTGCGTCCAC
Organism: Streptomyces javensis; assembly: GCF_039525925.1. Lineage (NCBI taxonomy): Bacteria > Bacillati > Actinomycetota > Actinomycetes > Kitasatosporales > Streptomycetaceae > Streptomyces > Streptomyces javensis. The sequence goes on from NZ_BAAAIF010000010.1 coordinate 70,668, forward strand.
CACTTGTGTCCTCCTCGCTGCCGAGCGGTGCCGAGCAGTTCCGCTATGAGTGCCTTACCCCGGTCGTGTCAGGTCGTGCGCTCCGAAGGCCGTCCTCATCGCTGTGTCGGGAAGATGTACCGGGAATGCCGTGCCGGGGAGATGTGCCGATAGCTGTGTCACAGGGGAGCCTCCCGCACCGCGCGTGCGTCCGGAAGGGCCGGTAGGCCGTATGTGTGCGCGGATGTGTGCGCGGATGTGTCCGCGGAAGCCGTGTCCGGCGGGCGGCGTCCCGCGTCAACCGGTGAGCCGGGCGTGCAGCCCCCGGGCCGAGGTGTCGGTCAGGGAGGCGATCTGGTCGACGATCGCCCGCAGCCGGCCCCGGTCGTCCCCGGCCGCGTCGAAGAGCGCGCGGAACTGGGGGTCCAGGCCGTCGGGGGCGCGGGCGATCAGGGCCTCGCCCAGCTCGGCGATGACCACGCGCTGATCGGCCCGCACCAGTTCCTGGTCGGCGCGCTGGATCACATACCGGTCGGCGACCGCCTTGAGGACCGCGCACTCCAGGCGGATGGCCCGGGGCACGACCAGCTCGGCGTGGTAGCGGGTGAAGCGGCCCGTGCCGTACGCCGCGCGGGTGGCGCCCTCGGCGGCCAGACAGAAGCGGCCGATGAGCTGGCTGGTGGCGTCCTTGAGGCGGGCCTGGGCGACGGACGAGCCGTCGTAGCCGTGCGGCCACCACTCCTGGCCCAGCAGCCGGTCCAGCGCCTCGGCCAGCTCGTCGGGCTCGGCCCCCGGGGCGTAGCGGTCGGCGGCGACGGCGAAGACCTCGCGGCGCTCGGGCTCGGCGAGCAGGCTCGCGGGGTTCAGATGGCCCGCGTGCAGCCCGTCCTCGACGTCGTGGACGGAGTAGGCGACATCGTCGGACCAGTCCATGACCTGGGCCTCGAAGGTCGTACGGCCCTCGGGGGCGCCCTGCCGGTACCACTCGAAGACCGGGACGTCGTCCTCGTAGACCCCGAACTTCGGGGAGCGGGGGCCGTGCGGATGGCCGCCGCGCGGCCAGGGGTATTTGGTGGCGGCGTCCAGCGCGGCGCGGGTGAGGTTGAGCCCGACGCTCAGCGGCTCGCCGGTGACCCGGTCGGGCACGAACCGCTTCGGCTCCAGCCGGGCCAGCAGCCGCAGCGACTGCGCGTTCCCCTCGAAGCCGCCGCAGGGCTCGGCGATCTCGTTGAGCACCCGCTCGCCGTTGTGCCCGAACGGCGGATGGCCGAGGTCATGGGCGAGACAGGCCATCTCCACCAGATCCGGGTCGCAGCCGAGCGCGGCGCCCAGCTCACGGCCCACCTGGGCGCACTCCAGGGAGTGGGTCAGCCGGGTGCGGGGCGTGGCGTCGAAGGCCGGGGCGCGCCCGGCGGGGCCCGGGGCGGCGGCCGGTGCGGCGGGCACCACCTGGGTCTTCCCGGCCAGCCTGCGCAGCGCGGCGGAGTGCAGCACCCGCGCCCGGTCCCGCTGGAAGGCGGTCCGGCCGGGCCGCTTGTCGGGCTCGGGCGCCCAGCGCTCGAGGTCCGCCGCGGCATAGCCGGGGACGCGGCGGGGGCCGGCCTCGGCCTCGGGGGCACCGGTGGAGGCGGCGCCGGTCGAGGGGACACCGGCCGAAGGGACCCCGGCCGAGTCGGCCGCATCCGGTTCGGGTTCAGGGGGTGCGCTGGGGCTCATACCCCGACGGTAGCCGCCGGGTGTGACAAGGGCGCAGAGGTCAGCGCCTGTTCGTAACGGCGCAGTACGAGACGCGCCACCGCCGGATGGGCGCCGAGCGGGGCGGCCGCGGGGCCGGGGACGGCGCTCGCGCACTGGGTCGCGAAGCGGCCCGGCGCGGTGAAGTAGGAGGCGACCGCGATCCGGTCGTGGCCGAGCGCGGCCAGGGCGCGTACCGCCTCGGGCACGGTGCGGCCGGAGCCGGAGGCGTGGCCGGGCAGCACGGGCACCCCGCCGAGCCGGGCGCTGAGCAGGGCGGCGGTACGGGCCGTGTCGACCGCCGCGTCCGGGTCGCGGGAGCCCGCGGCGGCGAGGACGACGCCGGGCCCGGCCGAACCCCCGGCCCGCAGGCCCGCCTCCGTCAGCCGGGCGTGCAGTGCCTCGGCGAGCAGCGGGTCCGGACCGAGCGGGGCGGCGATCCGGGCGGTGAGGTGGGGCGCGGCGGCCACGGCCTCCGGGATGTCCTGTTTGATGTGGTGGCCGCGGCTCAGCAGCAGCGGGACGAGCACCACCTCACCGCGCAGCGCGGCCAGTGTGTCGGTCAGCAGCGGCCGGTTGAGCTCGATGTGGCCGAGGCGTACGGGCAGTCCGGGGCGGAGCGCGCGGACGCCGTCCAGGAGGGCGTGCGCGGTGCGCAACGCCTCGGGGTCCCGGCTGCCGTGGGCGACGGCGACGAGCGTCGGCGGGCGCTCGCGGCCACCCCGGCGGACGCCGTGGTGACCCAGCCGGTCGAGCTGGGTAGTGAGCTGGGCGGTGAACCGGGCCATGATCCGCTGGGCACTGTCGAAGTCCGCCGTGCCGTCGGGGCCATGAGGGCGATGAGGGCCGGGTGGACCGGGAGGAGCGGGGTGCGGCGTCATGGCGAGAGCCTGGCAGCGGCAGATTGCACCGCCATTGCGTGGCCGTCACAGGTGATTGCGTCGACTTCACCGGCCGTCCGGCACCGTGCTGAGGTCCGCTTCCCGCAGGCGTAATGCGAGGTGACTCGGGCTGTAACACGGCCGTAGCACACTCCTTCGCATGGCGCACGTTCCGGTTACCGGGGAGCACTCCCCCGCCTCCCCCGCCCCCGTCGACACGCACTGTCCTTACTGTTCGCTTCAGTGCGGGATGGCGCTGCGCCCGGTGCCGCCGGACGGCGGACCCGGTGACGCGCCGGGCGGCCGCCCGGGCGGCGTCGAGGTGGTCGGCGTCGAGGTGGTCGAGCGCACCGCGTTCCCCGTCAACCGTGGCGCGCTGTGCGGTAAGGGCCGCACCGCGCCCGCCGTGCTCTCCTCCCGGGTGCGCCTGACCGAGCCGCTGGTCCGCCGCCCTGACACCGGTCGGCTCGAACCGGCCACCTGGGAGGAGGCCCTCGACCGGATCGCCGAGGGCCTGGAGTCCACCGGCCGGGCGTACGGCCGCGACGCGGTGGGCGTCTTCGGCGGCGGCGGGCTGACGAACGAGAAGGCGTACGCGCTGGGCAAGTTCGCCCGGGTGGTGCTCGGCACCTCGCAGATCGACTACAACGGCCGGTTCTGCATGTCCTCGGCCGCCGCCGCCCATCAGCGGGCCTTCGGCCTTGACCGGGGGCTGCCGTTCCCGCTGGCGGACGTGGCCCGCACCGGATGCGTCGTGCTCGTCGGCTCGAACCTGGCCGAGACCATGCCGCCCGCGCTGCGCTACCTGACCGAGCTGAAGGAGGCGGGCGGCCGACTGATCGTGGTGGATCCCCGCCGGACCCGCACGGCCGAGCAGGCGGATCTGCATCTGGCGCCGCGCCCCGGCACCGATCTCGCGCTCGCGCTGGGGCTGCTGCACCTGGTGGTCGCGGAGGGCCGGGTGGACGAGGAGTTCGTGGAACGGCGCACCAGCGGCTGGCCCGAGGCGCGGGCCGCCGCGATGGCCCACTGGCCGGAGCTGGTGGAGCGGATCACCGGCGTCCCGGTTCCCGAGCTCCGTAAGGCCGTCACGATGTTCTGCGACGCCGAGAGCTCCATGGTGCTGACGGCCCGGGGGCCCGAGCAGCAGTCCAAGGGCACCGACACCGTCGGCGCGTGGATCAACCTGTGCCTGGCCACCGGCCGCGCGGGCCGCCCGCTGTCCGGCTACGGCTGCCTGACCGGCCAGGGCAACGGCCAGGGCGGCCGCGAACACGGCCAGAAGGCCGATCAGCTGCCCGGCTACCGCAAGCTCGACGACCCGGCCGCGCGCGCCCATGTGGCGGCCGTCTGGGGCGTCGAACCCGACGATCTGCCCGGGCCGGGGCGCAGCGCGTACGAACTCCTGGACGCGCTCGGACAGGACGTCCGGGCGCTGCTGCTGATGGGCTCCAACCCGCTGGTCTCCGCCCCGCGCGCGGCCCATGTGGAGTCCCGGCTGCGGTCGCTGGACTTCCTGGCGGTCGCGGATGTCGTGCTCTCGGAGACCGCCGCACTCGCCGATGTGGTGCTGCCGGTGGCCCAGTGGGCGGAGGAGACCGGGACCATGACCAACCTGGAGGGCCGGGTCCTCCTGCGCCGGGCGGCGCTCACCCCGCCGCCTGGCGTCCGGACGGACCTGTGGGTGCTGAGCGGGCTCGCGGCCCGGCTGGGCTGGGAGAAGGGGTTCCCGGCGGACGCGGAGGAGGTCTTCGAGGAGCTGCGGCGGGCCTCGGCCGGGGGCCCGGCGGACTACTCGGGCATCACGTACCGGAGGATCGCGGAGGAGGACGGGGTGTTCTGGCCGTGCCCGGAGCGCGTGGAACGGGACGATCCGGAGGGCGTCGAATCCGTCTCGGCCGAATCACCACTGGTCGACTCACCACCGGCCGACTCACCACCGGCCGACTCACCACTGGTCGACTCACCACCGGCCGACTCCATGAACGCGGGAGCCCATCCGCACCCCGGCACCCCCCGCCTCTTCCTCGACCGCTTCGCCACGGACGACGGCCGGGCCCGCTTCGCACCCGTCAGCCATCGCCCGGCGGCCGAGGAGCCGGACGCGGAGTATCCGGTGCTGCTGACGACGGGCCGGGTGCTGGCCCAGTACCAGTCCGGCGCCCAGACCCGCCGCGTCGGCGAGCTCAACGAGGCCGCGCCCGGCCCCTACGTCCAGCTCCACCCGCTGCTCGCCGAGCGGCTGGGGGTGGACGAGGGGGCGCCGGTCGCGGTGGTCTCCCGGCGCGGCCGCGCCGTGGCCCCGGCCCGGATCAGCCGGGACATCCGGCCGGACACGGTGTTCATGCCGTTCCACTGGGCGGGGCCGGGCCGGGCCAACACGGTGACGAATCCGGCGCTGGACCCGGTGTCGCGGATGCCGGAGTTCAAGGTGTGCGCGGTGCGGCTGGAGCAGGCCGAGGGCTGACCGCCTCCGGTCAGCCCCGGCTCCAGCCCTCGACCTCCTTCAGGTACGCCGCCCGCGTCTCCTCGTCGAGGAAGGCGGCCTGGAAGGAGTTGCGGGCCAGGGTGCGCAGGGTGGCCTCGTCGAGGCCGAGCGCGTCCCGTACGGCGGTGTAGTTGTCGCCGACGTAGCCCCCGAAGTAGGCGGGGTCGTCGGAGTTGACCGTCACCAGCAGACCGGCGTCCAGCATCGCGGGCAGCGGATGGTCCTGGATGCGGTCCACGACGCGCAGCCGGACGTTCGACAGGGGGCATACGGTCAGCGGGGTGCGGTCCGCGACCAGCCGGGCCACCAGCGCCTCGTCCTCCAGGCTCCGCACCCCGTGGTCGACGCGGTCCACGCCGAGGACGTCCAGCGCCTCCCACACATACGCGGGCGGCCCCTCCTCCCCCGCGTGCGCCACGCACTTCAGCCCGGCCTGCCGCGCCAGCGCGTACACCTCGCGGAACTTCGACGGCGGGTTCCCGACCTCCGCCGAGTCCAGGCCGACGGCGGCGATCCGGTCCAGATGGGGCCGGGCCGCCTCGAAGGTCGCCAGGGCCGACTCGGCGCTCTCGTCGCGCAGGAAGCACATGATCAGGCGCGTGGTGATGCCGTACGCGCGCGGCGCGGCGTCCAGCGCGCGGCCGATGCCACGGATGACCGTGTCGATCTCCACCCCGCGCACGGTGTGCGCCTGCGGGTCGAAGAAGATCTCCGCATGCCGTACGCCCTGCGCACGGGCGCGGGCCAGATACGCGTTGGTGAGGTCGGCGAAGTCGTCCTCGGTGCGCAGCACGGTCATCAGCGCGTAGTAGAGGTCCAGGAAGTCCTGGAGATCACCGAAGGAGTACGCGGCCCGCAACTCCTCCTCGGTGGCGAACGGCAGCTCGACCCCATTGCGCCCGGCGAGCGCGAAGGCCAGATCGGGCTCCAGGGTGCCCTCGATATGGAGATGGAGCTCTGCGGTGGGAATCGGGGGCATGACGGGGATCACCTGCTGGTTTTCGCTGACGGGGAGGTCACTCAGCCTATCCGGGCGGCAGCCCCGCACCGAGCGATAGGCTCGGCGTCGCCAGCAGTGCACTCAGGGACACAGGAGGCCACCGTGAGCAGTCAGCCGACCGAGGCGAGCGCTCCGCTGATCCCCATGCCGTCGCTGACCCCGGACGCGCTTCGGGCGGCAGTCGCCCAGATCGTTCCGAGTCGCCTCCCAGAGCTGAACGAACATCTGGCGAGTGCGGCAACCAGCGCGCAGCGCACCAGCAGCGTGGGGCCGCTGAGAGCCTTCACCGCACATTGGGGAACCGTCGTCAACATCGAACGCTGGCCACAACGCGCCGCTCGCTTCCACGCCTGTGAGCAACTGGCTGCGGATCCGCTGGCCGACCCGGAAGAGGCTCGCGCGGCGGCGAGCGAGATCGGCCGCATCCTGCGGACTGCGGGCGAGGAGATCGGTGCGTGAGTGATGCGTGGAGGTGGGAGTACGACCCGGACGCGGAACACGTCGTTGGCGGTCTTTCGCCCCATGTCGTCGCTGAAGTGGAACGGCTCGCCCGTGAACTGGCCGTGCTGGGGAGAGACGCCGCCGAGGTGGGCGCCGGTCACCAGCTGCGCAATCTGCCCTTCCTGGATGTGGGGCTGCTGTACTTCCTGCCGGTGCCCAGCCAGCAGCTGATCGCCGTGGTACGCGTCACCTGGGCCGGGTGAGGCAACCGCCGCTCCCCTCTTCGGCGTCCCACAGCGCGAGCTGATCGGTGAGGCGGGAGGGGGAGCGGATGCTGGGGTGGGTGCGGGGGCGGTTGCGGTTGCGGTTGCCGCGGACGCGGCGGGGATGGCGGCGGCTGGTGCAGGGGGGCGTCCTGGTGTGTGTCCTGGCCCTGCTTCCCGCGACCTGGCTGCGGCTGAGCACGGACGACCGGATCCATACGGTCGCCGACGTGCCCTCGGCCCCGGTCGGGGTGGTCTTCGGGGCGGGGCTGTGGAACGGGGAGCCGTCGCCGTATCTGGCGCACCGGCTGGACGCCGCCGTACGGCTCTACAAGGCGGGCAGGGTCCATGCGCTGCTGGTCACGGGGGACAACAGCCGCCATGACTACGACGAGCCGGACGCGATGCGCGCGTATCTCGTCAAGCGCGGGGTCCCGGACCGGCGGATCGTGAGCGACTTCGCGGGGTTCGACACCTGGGACTCGTGCAGCCGGGCCCGGCGGGTCTTCGGGGTGCACAAGGCGGTGCTGGTGAGCCAGGGGTTCCATGTCCGCCGGGCGCTGGCGCTGTGCGGGGCGGCCGGGATCGACGCGTACGGGGTCGCGGTCGACGAGCCGCACGATGTGACCTGGTACTTCGGTGGCACGCGGGAGGTCGTGGCGGCGGGCAAGGCGGCGCTGGACTCGGTGTTCGAGCCGGATCCGCACTTCCTCGGGCCGCGGGAGCGGGGGATCGAGGAGGCGCTGGCGGAGCGGGGCGCGGGCGCGCGATGAGCGGTTGCCCCGGATCTCCTTGAGCCCACGCCCCGGCCTCGATCGCTGTCAGCCGGTCAGCCGATGGTCGTCTCCGACACCACCCACGCCAGGTAGTCCTCGCTGCCGTTCACGATGGGCGTCGCGATGACCTCGGGGGTCTCGTAGTCGTGCGCCTCGCGGATATGCGCCTCCAGCTCGTCGTAGCGCGCGGCGGTGGTCTTGAACAGCACCTGCCACTCGGCCGCCGTCTCGACCTCCCCCTCCCACCGGTACACGGATGTCACGGGCTGGCTGATCTGCGCACAGGCCGCCAGCCGGGCCTCGATCGCCCCACGGGCCAGCGCCTCGGCCTTCTCGGGGGTGTCGGTGGTGGTCAGTACGGTCAGGTAGTCGGCCACTGCTGCGGTACCTCTCTCCACGGGGCGGTTGCACGGGGCGGTTGCACGGGGTGGTCGCACGGGTCGGTTGCACGGCGCGGCTGTGAACTGGCGCCCACCACGCTAGCCGGTGAGGATTGAGGGAACCCGCCGACGATCAGACCGGACCGATCGAGGGGCACTCATGGATGACCTCACCACGCTCGCGCGCCACCATCTGGACCAGGCCAAGGCCGACCCGCACGGGCGCAGCGCACATCTGTTCCTGCATGACGGCCCGCTGCGGCAGAGCGTGATCGCCATGGTCTCCGGCTGTGAGCTCGACGAGCACAACGCTCCCCCGGCGGCCAGCCTCCAGGTGCTGCACGGGCACGTACGGCTGACCGGCGGCGGCGACCGGCTGGATCTCATCGCGGGCCAGGTGCAGGAGTTGCCGCACGAACGGCACGGGTTGCGGGCGCTGGAGGACTCGGTGGTGCTGCTGACGGCCGTGACCGCCACGCATGGCTGTCCCACGCCTTACGAGAACGCGGCCACCGCCTGACGACCACCGGGTCCACCGGGGGGCGTCCGGCGGGCCGCGCGGCGGAGCCGCATATCGATGCTTCCCCCTCCCCCTAGTCGCTGCCGCCGCCACCGCCTCCGCCGCCACCGCAGGAGTGGTGGCCGCCGCCATAGTCGCCGCCGTGGCTCCCGCCGTAGTCGCCGCCATGGGCTCCGTGGTCGCCACCATGGCTTCCGCCGCGGTCGTCGCCGTCGCCCCACCCGTGCGCGGCGTAGAAGGACTCATGGTCCACGTACTCGGGGTCGTAGGCGATGAGGAGGTTACGGTCCCAGTAGGCCGGGTCGCCGGTCGGGATCGGTATCGCGTCGCTGACGGCCCTGCGGCGGGCCGGTTCCGGGACCACGACGGGGCCGTGGAAGACGTACGAGGGGAGCGCCCCCTCCCGCAGGGCCGCCTCCACGCGGCGCCTGCCCATGCGGGTGGGGCGGCCCCGGAGCCGGGTGAGCAGGCCGTCGTCGGTGAGCCGGTGCCGGATCTCCGTCAGCTCGGGTCCGCCGAGCAGCGCGGGGACCACACGGTCCACCGGCTTCGAGCGCGGGGAGCGCGGGCACAGCGCGATGAGCGCGCGCTCGAGCGGGTGCTCCGCCCCCCGATGTTCGGCCCCTGGGTACTCGGCCCCCGCCTGCTCCGCCCCTGGGTGCTCCGTCCCTGGGTGTTCCGCCCCCGGGTGCTCGGCCCCCTCCCCCACCATGGCGCGGATCCGGGAGCGCCGCAGGGTGATCACATCCCGCTCCTGGAGTGCTATCAGGAGGGTCTGGATCACCCACGGCCGCCCGCCCACCAGATAGGCGACGTCATAGAGGTCCGGCCGTCTCGCCATGGCACACATCGGAATGCCCCCGTCCATCCGAACTGCTCACGTACCGTCAGTTTTGTCTCTTTGGACCGCGGTGAACCCCGATGAGTGTCATTTCAGAGCAGAATTTGAGCTTTCGCCCCCTTATCCGTTCGACGTCGTGACGGACACATCCGCCGATGGACCAGTGCCCGTGGCGGTCAGGGCCGCGATCGAGAAGGTGTACGCGGTGGCCGGGCGCAGCTTGCCGATCACCCGCAGCATCCCCTTGGCCCGGGGCTGGGAGACCAGGGCGTCGCGGCCGTTCACGGCGATACCCCGGCCGTCGGAGACGGTGATGCGGTAGCCGATGACCGGGGTGTCGCCGGTGGTCTTGGGCGGGGTCCAGGAGAGTGTCGCCGCCGTGGCATCGGCGTTGGCCTTCACCCCGGTGGGGGCGCCCGGCAACGCGCCCGGACCACCCGCCGTGGGCGTGACGGGCGCGGCGGGCAGCGACCGCTCGCTCTGCCCCGCTCCGTTGCGGGCCGTGACGGTCACCGTGTACGGCGTGCCGTTGGTGAGCCCGTCGACCACCGCGTACGCGATCCGCTTGAAGCGCGCCGCCGGGACGGTGGTGGAGACGGCGTGTCCGCCGTCGGAGGGGGTCGCGGTGATGGTGTACGAGGTGACGGGGGACCCACCCTCGACGTACGACGGGTTCCAGGTGACGTACACCGAGCCGTCCGCCGCGAAGTCACCCACGCGGGTGGGTGCTTCGGGCACGGAGTCGGCGGCGAACGTACGGCCGAGCAGCCCCCGGTAGCGGGGTTCGAGACCGGCCGCGGCCACGATGTCGGCCGGGGCCTCGGACGGATCGGCCAGGATGTGGTTGCCGCTGGTCACCACGCCCTTGTCGTTCCCGTCGCGGTCACCCTGTTCCCAGTAGTTGCCGACGATGCGGGTCGGGTCGTTGTTGCCGAGGTCGTCGCGGTAGTCGACGTGTTTGCTGGCCACATTGGCCTGGGCGCCGTAGAGGACGTTGCCCTCGACCGTCACGTAGGTGCAGCCGTTGTCGGTGTAGACGGTCCTGCCCAGCCCCCACCCGTCGTGGATGACATTGCCGGTGATCTTCTCGCCGTTGTCGAGGGAGCTTCCGGTGAGTCCCTGGGTGTAGACGCCGGCGCCGTCGTCGAGCGCCTGCATGTAGTCGAAGATGAGGTTGTTGGACACCCTGTTGTCGCGGGAGACATTGGCGGTGGCCGGTTTGCCGATCTTGTCGGGCCAGCCGCCCCAGCCCATCGAGATCGCCGAGTAGCCGACATGGTCGATCTGGTTGTGGGCGATGGTGTTGTTCCGGGTGTAGCCGTTGAGAATGGCGACGCCGCCGTGGTACTCGCGGGGCAGCGCGTAGAGGTGGTTGTTGGTCACCGACACCGCGCGGGTGAGGTCGGCGTCGCTGCCCGGCCGTGGGGCGTCCACTCCGCCGATCTCCATGCCGTTGCCGGAGATGTCGGTGAAGACATTGCCGCGTACGGTCGCGTTCCGCGTCCCGGTGCCGAGTTCGAGCCCGGCCGCGCCGAGGTGGGTGAAGGAGTCGTCGGAGAACTCGATGTCACGGCCGTGGCTGATGGCCACGTTGCCCGGCATCCTGGTCCAGGAGGCGTACGGGCAGGTGCCGCCCGGGGTGTACTCGCACAGCCCCTGGGTCTTCCAGCCCTCCGCGCCGGTCACCGTATAGCCCGCCTGCACCTCGGAGAAGCCCTCGGACGAGGAGGGGGTGAGCCAGGTGGCGTACGAGAACTCGATACCGCGCAGGGCGATGTCGTGCAGCGGCGCGCGCCCGGTGCCGCGTCCGTCGACGAGCTTCTCCAGGACCGGCGCCTCCACGTCGGCGGTGCGCGGGTTCTCGCCGGAGCGCGGACGGTAGTAGACGGTGCGGGTGTGCCGGTCGAGGTACCACTCCCCGGGCTGGTCCAGGACCTCGAAGGCGTTCTCGACATAGCCGGGCAGCGCGCCGCTGGTGAGCTTGGCGGGGCCGACCATGTTGATGCTGCGGCCGGGGATGTCGGGGAACTCCACGCGCTTGGTGGAGTTGTCCCAGCAGGGCTGGGCCATGGTGACGGTGGTGCCGGTCATCGAGCCGATGGGGCAGCGCGGTTCGGTCCACGGGCCGAGTCCGTACTGCTGGATGTTCCACAGCGCCTCACCGCTGGGGTAGACGAACTCGATGTCCGACGGGTTGCGCCAGCGGGCGAGGGTGCCGGCGGACGCGGTGTAGCCGGTGTCGGTGGCGGTGAGGGCGACCGGGATCGGCCCGCGCGCCCGCTGGGCGCGGACGCCGTTCACATACAGCTGCCGGGTGTTGTCCAGCCCGGCGGGCGCGGGCGCCGACCACAGCCCGGCGTCGCCCTTGACCGGCCGCCAGCCCCGGACCGCCCGCCCGCCGCTGAACACGGTGCCCCTGCCGCCCTGCCAGATGACGCGGTGGCCATTGCCGCCGGAGTCACGGGCATCGAGGACGAGCGGGCGGTCGAGGCGGTACGTGCCCGGCGCGAGGTGCACCGTAAGGTCGGCGCTCTGCCCCGGTACGCGCTTCCGTACGAGGTCGCGGGCGCGCTCGGGGGTGCGGACGGGGGCGGTGCGGGTGCCGGGCGCGCGGTCGTCGCCGTTGGGCGCGACATAGACATCGGCGGTGGGGCGGGGCCCGCGCGCGACGGCGTCGGCGGTGCCGCCGATGGCGGCGCCGAGGGTGGCGAGGGTGGCTAAGACGGCCGCGACGGCGGCGGCTCTCGGGGCCGCCTTACGGGCCTCGCGGACGGTCCGGATGCGTGAGCGTACGTACTCCGACATGTCCCTCCCTGCGGAACCTTGCTGGAACCCTGCTGGAACTCGTGGAGTGGTGGCCCCGGAAAGGTAGGATCTATGAGCGGAACACGTCAATACAGCGCGGACAGAATCGCCTTGCTTTGCCTCCCGTCCGTCAATTCATTGGACCTATCGGTTGCGGTGAGGGGTGTTCGGGGCGTCAGGACACCGTGTCGCCGTCGTACAGCACGACGTACCGGCCGCGGGCCTCGCCGCCCTCCGACAGCCGCCAGCCCGCGCTGACATGGCCCCGGGCCCCGGTGGACTCCGGACCGGACTCCACACCGGATTCCGCACCAGATTCCGCACCGGGCTCCGGGCGCAGAACGCGCGTCACCCGGAGGACGGGACCCCCGTCACCCAGCAGCAGACGGGTGCCGTCCGGCCCGTTCGCGACGGCCGGAGCCCCTGCGGCCCCGGCCGGGACGTCGAGCCCGGATCCAGTCACCTCGGCGGTGACGGACGGGTCGGGGGTGTGGGATTGGCTCTGCGCCTGCGGTTCGGCGCGGCCCTGGAGGAGCGCGATCAACTGGGCCACCAGCACCGGGTCATGCGGCCCGTCGTAGATCCACCGCTGCCCCAGCACCCCGTGCTCGGTCGTGCCGATGAGGGCCCGCTCGGCTCCGTCGAGCGGCGCCGCGCGGTAGGTCATCGGTACGTGGTACCAGGCGGGCCGGTCACCGGCGTCGTCCCGGACCACCATGAACTCGATCCCCACCTCGCCCTCCGGGTCGTCGAGCCGGAAGCCGCCGACCCTGGACAGCTCCGGCGGGCGCCGCGCGGCGGCGTACCACGGCTGCTGGGGCAGCCACGGGGTGAGGAGCTCCAACTTGGTCGGGCTCATCGTGGTCTTGTGAATGATCGACATGCCGTGTGAACACCTTCGCTCGTCGTACGCTTCCCGGGCCCCGACAAGGTCTCACGGCGCGCGGAAAGGCCCGGCGCGCCGTGCGCGCCGGGCCGTTTGACGGCCGGCCCCCCACTTGGCCGGCCGGTGGGTCAGGAGCGGGTCGCGCGGGTCGCCTCGACCGCCGTGGTCTTCGCGTCCGCGGCCGACTTGGTGGCCCGGTGCCCGTCCTTGGGCAGGACGATCACGCAGACCTTGCCCGGCTTCCCCGGCTTACCCGGCTTGGCGGGCGTGGCGGGCTTGCCCGGCTTGGTGGGCGTGGTGGGCTTGCCCGGCTTGGCGGGCGTGGCGGGCTTGCCCGGCTTCGTGGGGAGGGCGGGGCCGGAGTCCGAGTTCCCGGAGCCGCGCTTGATCACCACGACCTCGCAGGTCTTCCCAGGGTGGGTCGGGAAGGCGGGGATGGCGACGCAGGTGTCGTCGCGCCCGTGGGAGCGGTCCTTCGCTATCGCGGCGGCCTTCTTACCTGCCGCCTTGCCGGTGACCCTGCCCGCCTCGGTCAGCTTGACCGTCTTGGCATGGTCAACCACCTTGCCCGGCTTGGTCGGCGCGGTCGGCGTGGCGCTGTCGTCGTCGGCCCGGATCACACAGAGGGCCGGACCGTGGGACGTCTTGCCCTTGGCGGCCGAGGCCGACGCCGAGGCGGACTGGGAGGCCGAGGCCGAGGCGGGGGCCGCGGCCCCCAGCGCCAGGGCGCCCGCCGCCACGGCGAGCACGACACCGCGCCGCTTCGCGGCCGTGGAACGGGGCAGGGTACGAGACATGGGCACAGCTCTCCTTCACTCAGGGGGTCGCACTGGCTGCCGATGAACCCTTGATCCGTCGGCGCACTCACCGTCGCGCACCGATGCTGAGTCCTCGCTGAAGCACCTGAGGCCCCGCTGAATCCGGTGCCGGTTTCAGCGGGGCCTCAGCTTGCCCGTGCCATCCTGACCGCGTGCGCATACTGGTGGTGGAAGATGACGCCCGGCTCCGCGAGCTGCTCACCGAGGGCCTGGAGCAGGAGGGTTTCACCATCGAGACGGCGGCCGACGGGCTGAGCGGCCTGGCGCTCGCCCGGTCCGGCGAGTACGCGGCGATCGTGCTGGATGTGATGCTCCCCGGGTGCTCCGGCTATCAGCTGTGCTCGCGGCTGCGCGAAGAGGGCGACTGGACGCCCATCCTGATGCTCACCGCCAAGGACGGCGAGTACGACGAGGCCGATGGGCTGGACGTGGGCGCGGACGACTATCTGACCAAGCCGTTCTCCTTCGTCGTCCTGATCGCCCGGGTGCGCGCCCTGGTGCGGCGCGGCGGGCTGGACCGGCCCGAGGTGCTGGAGCTGGGCGATCTGCGGCTGGAGCCCGCGGCGCTGGCCTGCGCGCGCGGGACGAACGAGGTCACGCTCACGGCCAAGGAGTTCGCCGTGCTGGAGTACCTCGCCCGGCGCGCCGGGCAGGTGGTCTCCAAGTCCGAGATCGTGCAGAGCGTGTGGGACGCCGCGTACGACGGCGGGGCCAATCTGGTCGAGGTCTACATCCGCAGTCTGCGCCGGAAGATCGATGTGCCGTACGGACGGCGGTCGATCCGCACGATACGGGGCGCGGGCTATCTGCTGGCCCGCGACGGAGGGTGAATCAGTGGGGCAGCACACAGCGGGCACGGAACGTGTCGCGGACGCGGAGCACATGGCGCACGGGCAGCGGGAGCCGCGGGGCACGCGGACCCACCGCCCCCGCCTGACCTCCGGGTTGAGCGTGCGCGCCAAGGCCGTGCTGGCGGCCGCGGGGACCGTGGCCTTCGCGATCGCGCTGTGCATGCTGGCGCTGGTGCTCGCCCTCCAGCACAACCTCCGTGCCAGCGCCGACCTGGACGCCAGGAAGGCCGCCGTGGCGATCAAGGGCCAGCTGGGGAAGACCCGGGCCATGCCGCAGCGGGCGTACATCGTCGCCGCCCCCGGCGCGGTGACGATCAGGGACGCCTCCGGCCGGACAGTCACCCCCACTGCCCCGGCGGATGCCGCCTCGCAGGGGTCGACCGGGCTCCCGGCGCTCCCCGTCGAGCCCACCGAGCCGGTCGAGGCCGGGCAGCCGTACAGCGTGACGGTGAGCCCCTCGACCACCTCCCTCGACAGCGCCACCGGGCTGCTGCTGCGCCAGGTCGCGCCCGCGGCCGCCGGTCTGGTGCTGTTCGTGGCGGGGCTCACCTGGCTGCTGGTGGGCCGCGCGCTGCGCCCGGTCGCCGCGATGCGGCGGGAGTTCACCGAGATCACCGAGCGCGATCTGCACCGCCGGGTGCCAGTGCCCCGGGCGCGGGACGAGATCCACCGGCTGGCCCGGACCATGAACGCCACGCTGGACCGGCTGCACCGGGCCATGACCCGGCAGCGGCAGTTCGTGGCCGACGCCTCGCACGAGCTGCGCAGCCCCATCACGGCCGTACGCGCCCAGCTCGAGCTGGTCCTGACCCGCCCGTCGCGCACCGACTGGCCGGCCGCCGTGCACAAGGCGCTGCGGGACACCGACCGGCTCCAGGCCGTCGCCTCCGATCTGCTGCTGCTCGCCCGGCTCGACGCGCAGGAGGCGCCGCCCAAGTCGGCGGTGGACCTCGGCGCGCTGGCGGCCGAGGAGGTACGGCGCCACCCGGACGCGCTGACGATGGATCAGCCCACGACGGCCGGGGGCCACCTCACGAAGACCGCGGGCCACCTCACCAAGGCCGGGGGTCAGGAGCGGACCGCCGTCGTGACGGGCAGCCGGGTGCAGCTGTCCCGGCTGCTCACCAACCTCGCCGACAACGCCCGCCGCCACACCCGTACCACCGTCTCGATCAGCGTGGCGGCCCGCGGCGGCATGGTCGAACTGGCCGTGGACGACGACGGCCCCGGCATCCCCGAAAGCGACCGCGAGCGCGTTTTCGAGCGGTTCACCCGGTTGGATGACGCCCGGGCCCGCCAGGACGGCGGCACCGGTCTCGGCCTCGCCATCGCCAATGACATCGCTCACGCCCACGGCGGCACTCTTACGGTGCTCACCAGCCCGCGGGGCGGGGCCCGCCTGCTGTTGCGCCTGCCCCGGGCGGCGTAGCCGAACCCCGACCCCGGTGCGGACAGGGCCGCCCAGTCGTGAGAGTTTGGCAACTACCGGACCAGACTGATCAGTTGGTCAGTAGTATCTGCCCTTTCTTGGCCGTGTCCCAGATGGAGGTGTCAAAGGTGCTGTCGGGGACGGGGGCCGTCGTGCTGGCCGCGTCCGCGGTGCTGGTACTGGTGTTATCACTGTGCCTCACCTGGGTGGTCAGACTTCGCCGCGCGCTCGCGGACGCGCGTGGGGCGACCGAGCGAGAACGAGCCGTTTCCGAGCGGGAACGAGCCAAAGCGGCCGAGGAGCGGGCGCTGGCGGCCGAGCGTGGCGAGGAGGTCGCCCGGCTGGCCGCCGTACAGACCGATCTGGACGAGGCGGCGCGCCGGGAGCGGATCCTGCGCGACTCCGTCCAGGCGTCGTTCGAATCCGTGGCCCGCAATATGCACGCCATGTCGATGGTGCAGCAGCAGGTTCTCGACGGCCTGGAGCAGTATGTCGAGGACGCCGGGCTGATGGGCGAGATCATGAAGGCGGACCACGCCGCCGCCCAGATGACCCGTAAGGCCCAGACGCTGCTGGTGATGTGCGGGATCTGGCCCGCCCGGCGGGAGACCCGGCCGGTGTCGCTCTTCGACTGTGTGCGGGGCGCGCAGTCGCGCATCGTGGAGTTCGGCCGGGTGGACGTCCACGGCGGTCAGACCCTCTACGCGGTCGCCCCCGCCGTCGAGGGCCTGATGCACGCGGTGGCCGAACTCCTGGAGAACGCCACCGTCTTCTCCCCCTCCCGCACCCAGGTCGCGGTCACCATCCGCGAGGTCGCGGCGGGCGCGGTCATCGAGATCGACGACGCGGGGCTCGGGATGCCGCCGGACGTGCTGGAGAAGGCCGTGGGCCAGCTGCGGGACGGTCTCGACCTGGCCCAGCTGGGCGCGGTGCCCCGGCTGGGGCTCGCCTGTGTGGGGCGCTGGTCGCGCGAGCTGGGCTTCGGCGTCGAGCTGTCCACCGCGTCGGCGTACGGCGGCACGCGGGTGGTGGTCTTCGTACCGCACCGGCTGCTGACCGAGCAGACGAGCGCCGTACGGGCGGCGGACCACCGGCCGGTGGTCGTGGAGCCCGTGGTCGTCGGCAAGGTGAACCAGGACGCGGGCGGCGCGGGGCTCGGCCCGGCCGCCGCGGATCCCGCCGGGGGCCGCCTGCTGAACGGCGTGTCCGTGGACGACATCCCCGACATCCCCGACATCCCCGACGCGCCCGGCACCTCCGCGCCCCTCGGCACCGGGCTGCCCCGGCGCCGCAACCGCCGCCGCCCGGCCTCCGGGGCCGCCCCGGCGTCCCGGGCCTCCACCACCGACGTGGTCGATGGTGCCGATGGGACCGATGGGACCGACGCGATGGACGCGGCCGACGCGGTCGACCTCACCACCGCCCCGGCCCGCGCCGCACCCACCCCACCGCCCGCGGCGGCCCCCTGGACACCCGAGGCCGCCCGCGCCTCCATCACCAGCGTCGTCTCCGGCACCCGCCGCGGACGCGCGGAAGCGGAGGCCGCACCGCCCCAGGCGGAGGCCGCACCGCCCGAGGATGAGCCGAGTCCGGACCGAGAAGACCGAGAGGGAGGCCGGTAGTGGCCGGAACCATATCCAGGTTGCCCGACGTTGGATGGATGCTGCGTCCGCTGACCGGGATCCCCGGGGTGCGGCATGCCGTCGTCGTCTCGGAGGACGGTCTGCGCATGGGCCACGACTCCGCGGAGGGGCTGACCGGCGAGGTGTCCCGGCTCGGGGTGGCCGAGGCCGAGTCGCTGGCCGCCGCCTGTGCCGCGCTGACGGTCACCAGCCAGTCCACGGTGTCGCTGCTGTTCGGCGACGAGGCCGGGGTGCGGCAGCTGATGATCGAGTCCGACAGCGGCTTCGTGCTGTTCACCTCGGCCGGTCAGGGCGCCTCGCTCGGGGTGGCCACCGACACGGAGGCGGATGTCGGCCTGGTCGCTCAGCAGATGCAGTTACTGGTCGCGAAGATCGGTGCCCATCTGAGCAGCCAGCCGCGGGAGCCGATGGGCCGCCCGACGTCATGAGCCGACCCGGTGAGGAACGCACCACGGCCGCGGTGCGCCCCTATGTGATCACAAGGGGGCGTGCCGGTTCCTCACGGGATGCTCTGCCGCTGGAAACGCTCGTCGTGGCGTCCGGGAGCGCGCTGCCGCCGCATCTCCAGCCCGAGTACCGGCGAATCGCCGACTTCTGCCAGGGGCTGCTTTCGGTGGCGGAGGTCGCCGCCCACCTCGGTCAGCCGCCGGCCGTGGTGCAGGTGCTGCTCGCGGATCTCATCGACTGGGGGCACATCGTGGCGCGTCCGCCGATCCGGGTGGTCAAGCGAAAACGTGCCGATTTGGACTTGCTGAGGAAGGTGCTCGATGGGCTTGAGAGCAAGCTCTGAGATCTCGATGGCCGGTACGGACGGCACAACCAGGACCGACCACCGCACGGCCCACCCGGGCCACGCGGACCGCATGACCCGCACAGACCACACCAACGAGACAGGCGATACGGACGAGACGGGCGATACGGACGACATGGATGACATGGACGACACCCCCGTCATGTACGTGGAGTCCAGCGTGGCCGGGGCGGCCAAGATCCTGGTGGTCGGCCCGATGGGCGTCGGCAAGACCACGCTGATCGGCACGGTGTCGGAGATCAAGCCGCTCTCCACCGAGGCGACGATGAGCCAGGCCGGGGCGCGGCTCGACACCAAGGTGCGGCCGTCGAAGACCACGACGACCGTCGCGCTGGACTTCGGGCGGATCACCCTGGGCGGCGAGCTGGTGCTGTACCTCTTCGGCACCCCCGGCCAGCAGCGGTTCCTCCCCGCCTGGAAGGACCTGGCGCGGGGTGCGCTGGGCGCGCTCGCACTGGTCGACACCCGCGATCTGGAGGCGTCCTTCGACGCGATCGGGCATCTGGAGGACCTGGATGTGCCGTTCTCCGTCGCCGTCAACGCCTTCCCGGACAGCACTCCGCACAACGAGGACGATCTGCGCTCCGCGCTCGATCTGCTTCCGCACACCCCCCTGGTCATCTGTGACGCCCGGGAGCACAAGTCCTCGGTGCAGGCGCTGATCTCGCTCGTCTCGCATCTGATCGAGACGCTCACGGAGGCGTCATGACCGCCAGGGCCGCCTCCCGGGTGCCGCTGTACGGGACCGCGCTCGACGGTCCGCTCACCGACCTGTACGAGCGGATGCGGCGCGACCACGGTCCGGTGGTCCCGGTGGAGATCGCGCCCCGGGTCGAGGCATGGCTGGTCATCGGCCACCGTGAGCTGCTCCATCTCACCCGCGACGAGCAGTACTTCTCGCATGACCCGCGCCGCTGGACCCCGCTGCGCGAGGGCCGGGTGGCGGCCGACTCGCCGCTGATGCCGCTGGTGGGCTGGCGCCCGGCGCTGCTGTTCGCCGACGGCGCGGCGCACCGCCGGATGCGCTCGGCGGTGGCCGACGCGCTGGGGCGGGTCAACGGCCATGAGCTGATCCGCAGGGTGCGGGCCACCGCGGAGCGGCTGGTCGCCGGGTTCGCCGACCAGCACGCGGCGGATCTGGTCGAGCAGTACGCGCGCCTCCTGCCGCTCCAGGTCGTCACCGAACTGCTGGGCCTCGACGAGGAGAACGGGGCGCGGCTGGTCGAGACGCTCACCACGATCGTCGCCCCGACCGTGGCCGCGACCGGCGCCAACAAGCGGATGGGCCAGATCCTGCTCCAGCTGATCGCCGGGAAGAAGCGGCGGCCGGGCGCGGATCTGACGTCCTGGCTGCTGGAGCACCCCGTCGGGCTGAGCGACGAGGAGGTGCTGCACAACCTTGTGGTGATCATCGTCGCGGGCAACAACACCACCGTGAACTGGATCGCCTCCACGCTCCAGATCCTGCTCACCGACCCCGCGTTCCGCTCCTCGCTGGCCCGTGGCCACCTCACCGTGGACGACGCGCTGGACCTGGTGCTGTGGCGCCAGCCGCCCACCCAGAACTTCCCCGGCCGCTACGCCACCCGCGACCTGCGCTTCGGCGGCCAGGACATCCGCGCCGGGGACATGCTCATCCTGGGCCTCGCGGGCGCCAACGCGGACCCGGAGGTGCTGCCCGAGGACGGGCGTCCGGTGGTCGGCAACCGATCGTACCTCGCCTTCGGGGCGGGTCCGCACGGCTGCCCGGCACGGGATCCGGCCCGGCTGATCACCCGTACCGCCGTGGACACCCTGCGCCACCGGCTGCCCGACATGGAGATCGCGGTGCCGGAGGAGCAGCTTCCGTGGATCACCTCGCCGTGGTCCAAGGGCCTGGCCAAGCTGCCGGTGCGGTTCTCCGCGCCGCAGCTCGCCGCCGATGCCGCGGCTTCGAGTTCGAGTTCGGGTCCGGGTCCGGGTCCGGGTCCGGCCCGGGCCCCGGGCTCGGCGGCCCCGACCCCCGACTGACCGGCCCCGCCCCCGACTCCCCCGCAGGAGACCGCAGATGACCGACGGCCGATGCCCCGTGCCGCACGCCGACCCCGCCGCACCGCACCGCCTGGACCCCACCGGGGCGCGCCAGCACGCGGTGAACGAAGAGCTGCGCGCCCGCGGGGCCGCGGTCCCGGTCCTGCTGCCCGGCGACGTACCGGCGTACGCCATCACCCGGCACGAGGAGCTGAAGGACTTCGTCACCCACCCCGACGTGGCCAAGAACGCCTGCCACTTCGCCGCGCTCCAGAACGACGAGCTCCCGCCCGGCTGGCCGATGCGGACCTTCGCCACCGTGCGCGGCATGATCACGGCGGATGGCGAGGACCACAAGCGGCTGCGGTCCCTGGTGACCCGGGCGTTCACCCCGCGCCGGGTGGAGGCGCTGCGCCCGGTGGTCCACGAGCTGACCGGCACGTTGCTGGAGCGGCTGGGCGAGGCCGCCGCGGCCGATCCGGACGGGGTGGCCGATCTGCGCCGCCACTTCGCGCTGCCGCTGCCGATGAGCGTGATCTGCCAGCTGCTGGGCGTGGACGACCACTACCAGGACCGGCTGCACGAGCTGTCCAACGAGATCGTCTCCACCCAGACCTCGCCCGAGCGGGTCCCGGCCGCCAACCGCGAGATGGTGGCGATCCTCGGCCAGGTGGCCGCCGCCCGGCTGAAGGACCCCGGGGACGATCTGACCAGCGCGCTGATCGCGGCCCGTGAGGAGGACGGCGACCGGCTCAGCGAGGAGGAGCTGATCGGCACGCTGATGCTGACGATCATCGCCGGGCACGAGACCACGCTCAATCTGATCACCAACGCGGTACGGGCGCTGTGCAACCACCGCGATCAGCTGGAGCTGGTCCGGTCCGGGGCCGCGAGCTGGGCCGATGTGGTCGAGGAGACGCTGCGGTACGACAGCCCGGTGTCCTTCTTCCCGTTCCGCTACACCACGAGGGACCTCCCGGTCGGGGACGCGGTCATCCCGAAGGGCGCGCCCGTGCTCATCTCGTACACCGCCGCCGGGCGCGACGAGCGGGCGTACGGCCCGGACGCCGGCCGCTTCGACGTCACCCGGGGCGCGCGCCATCTGTCCTTCGGCCACGGCGCCCACTTCTGTCTGGGCGCGCCGCTGGCCCGCATGGAGGCCGTGATCGCCCTCGAGGCCCTCTTCACCCGCTTCCCCGCGCTGGATCTGGCGGTCCCCGACGAGGAGCTGGTCCCCCACCCCAGCTTCGTCGGCAACAGCCCGCGGCTGCTGCCCATCCGGCTGGGGCGCGCGGGGTGACCGGGGTGCCCGGGGGCGCTCACAGCGGCTGAGGGGGCGCGCTGAGGGCAGCGTTGCCTACGGGAAACGGCGGGGATGCGGCCGGGTAACAGGCACCCCGCAGGCTTTCTGGCATGGAGTCGTACAGGGAGCCGACGAGCCCGCACCACCGCCGCGTGGTGATCGTCGGCGGCGGCATGGCGGGCACGAGGCTGGCGCAGCAGCTTGCCGTGGGCGCGGGTGCGGGTGCGGGTGCGGGTTCGGGTTCGGGTTCGGGTTCGGGTTCGGGTTCGGGTTCGGGTTCGGTCGAGGTAACGATCATCGGCGAGGAGCCGCACCCCGCGTACAACCGGGTGCTGCTCGCCGAGGTGCTCGCCGGGCGGTACCCGCCGGAGGTCATCGCGCTCCCCGCCCCCGCCGCCGGGGTGCGGCGGCTCGGCGGGGTGCGGGTGGTGCGCCTCGACCGCCCCACGGCCGAGGTGGTGTGCGACGACGGCCGCCGCGTGCCGTACGACGCGCTGGTGCTGGCCACCGGCTCCAACCCGGTGCTGCCGCCGCTGCGCGGCCTGTTCGAACCGGACGCCCACGAGCTTCCGGACGGCGTCCACGCCTTCCGCACCATGGACGACTGCCTGGCCCTCGGCACCGCCGTACGCCCCGGGGCGCGGGCCGTCGTCATCGGCGGCGGGCTCCTCGGCGTCTCCGCCGCGCGTGCGCTGGCCCAGCGCGGCGCCCAGGTGGTCCTGGCGCACCAGGGCGAGCACCTGATGGAGCGCCAGCTGGACCCGGGCGCGTCGGGGGTGCTGCGGCGGCACATGGCTTCGCTGGGCGTGGAGGTCCACACGGAGTGCCGCGTCCGCGGCCTGCGCACGCGCGCGGTGAACGGTGGTCGCTCGGTGCGGGCCGTCGAACTGGCCGACGGATACGCCCTGGAGGCGGACCTGGTCGTGCTGGCGTGCGGAGTCCGGCCACGGGTCGGGCTGGCGCGGGCCGCTGGGCTGGAGGTGGCGCGGGGGGTCGTGATCGACGACGAGCTGCGGACGAGTGATCCGCGGGTGTTCGCGGTCGGGGACTGCGCGGAGCATGCGGGGGTCGTCTACGGCTTGGCGGGCGCGGCGCAGGAGCAGGCGGACGTGCTGGCGCGCCTGCTGCTCCCCGAAACTATGGGGCTCCGCCCCCTAGACCCCCACGAGGGCCCCGCCCTCAAACCCACCCAGGCCCCCGCCCCGGAGGCCGCACCTGGGGACCGGTTTGTGGGCAATCGTCCCGCGGAGGGGGCACCTCCCAGCGGTAGCTGGGCGAGGGACGGGTGGGCACAAACCGGCCACCGGGCCGCACCCGGCGACGAAACCCCGACCCGGCACACGGACGCCGCACCCGCCGACCACGCTGCGTGGGTACAAACCGGCCACCGGGCCGCACCCGGCGACGAAACCCCGACCCGGCACACGGACGCCGCACCCGGCGGCGAGACCCTGCCCCGGTACCACGGCACCCGTACGCTCACCCGGCTGACGCTCACCTCAGCGTCGACCCCCGGCCCCCTCGACCTCGCCGCCTTCGGCAACCCCACCCCCGCCCCCGGCGACGACGTCATCCACCTCACCGACGCCACCCGCAACACGTACCGCAAAGTCGTGGTCCGTGGTGACCGCCTGCTCGGGGGCATTCTTCTCGGCGATCTCGGCACCGTCGGCGCGCTCGCCCGCACCTGGGAGAGCGACGAGCCGCTCCCCGCCGCCCCCCTGCTCCACCTGTTGACCAACGATGGAGGGTCCTGACGATGACGATGAGCGCATCGAACTCCCGAACCGCCGAAAACGCCGCGCACGCCGAAAACGCCACAAACACCGCCCCCACCATCGTGCTCATCGGCCACGGCATGGTCGGCCAGCGGTTTCTCGAAGCGCTGGCCGAACGGAAGGTCACGGAGACCGCCCGCGTCGTCGTGTTCTGCGAGGAGCCCCGCCCCGCCTACGACCGCGTCCAGCTGACCTCGTACTTCTCCGGGCGCACCCCGGACGAGCTCTCCCTCGTCGAGGACGGCTTCATGGCGCGGCACGGTATCGAGTTGCGCCTGAGCGACCCGGTCCAGGTCATCGACCGCGACGCCCGCACCGTGACCGCCCAGTCCGGGCTGACCGTCGCCTACGACACGCTCGTGCTGGCCACCGGCTCGTATCCGTTCGTCCCGCCCGTGCCCGGCAAGGACAGCGACGGCTGCTTCGTCTACCGGACCATCGAGGATCTGCTCGCGATCGAGGAGTACGCCGCGAACCGCTCGTCCGGCATCGTCGTCGGCGGCGGGCTGCTCGGCCTCGAGGCCGCCGGCGCGCTCAAGGGGCTCGGGCTCACCACCCACATCGTGGAGTTCAACCCGCGCCTGATGGCCATCCAGGTGGACGAGGGCGGCGGCGCCGCGCTGCGCCGCACGGTCGAGGACATGGGCCTGATCGTGCACACCGGCGTCGGCGGCAAGGAGATCACGGCGGACGGCGACGGCGCCGTCACCGCCATGACGCTGTCCGACGGCTCGTCCATCGACACCGACCTCGTCATCTTCTCGGCGGGCGTACGTCCCCGCGATCAACTGGCCCGCGACTGCGGCCTGGACGTCGGCGAGCGCGGCGGCATCGCGGTGGACGAGACCTGCCGCACCAGCGATCCCGCGGTGTACGCGATCGGCGAGTGCGCGCTGGCCGCCGACGGCCGGGTGTACGGGCTGGTCGCGCCCGGCTACGAGATGGCCGAGGTGGCGGCCCGCGAGATCGCCGATACGCCGGACGGCGAGGGCTTCACCGGCGCCGACACCTCCACCAAGCTCAAGCTCCTCGGCGTCGACGTGGCCAGCTTCGGCGACGCCCACGGCACCGCCGACGGCTGTCTGGACGTCGTCTACTCCGACTCCCGTACGGGCGTCTACAAGAAGCTCGTGGTGGGCGCCGACGGCGCCCTCCTCGGCGGGGTGCTGGTCGGCGACGCCGAGGCGTACGGCATGCTGCGCCCCCTCACCGGCTCGGTGCCGCCCGTGGCGCCCGAGCAGCTCGTCCTCCCGGCGGGGCTCGGCGCGCCCGCCGCGCTCGGCCCCTCCGCGCTGCCGGACGAGGCGGTCATCTGCAATTGCCACAACGTCACCAAGGGCGCGATCCGTTCGGCCGTCACCGACCACCACTGCGCCTCCGTCCCCGAGGTGAAGAAGTGCACCAAGGCGGGTACCGGCTGCGGCAGTTGCGTCAAGGCGCTCACCTCGCTCGTCAACGACGAGCTGGAGGCGAGCGGGGTCAGCGTGGACAAGGGGCTGTGCGGCTGCTTCGCGTACACCCGCGCCGAGCTGTACGAGATCGTCCGCACCCTGCGCATCACCACCTACGCCCAGCTGCTGGACAGCCACGGCCGGGCGGAGGCCCGGGAGGGCGACGGCTGTGAGGTGTGCAAGCCCGCCGTGGCCTCGATCATCGCCTCGCTGGCCCCCACTCTGGGCGCGAGCGGCTATGTGCTGGACGGCGAGCAGGCGGCCCTCCAGGACACCAACGACCACTTCCTGGCCAATCTCCAGCGCAACGGGTCGTATTCGATCGTCCCCCGGATCCCCGGCGGGGAGATCACGCCGGAGAAGCTGATCGTGATCGGCGAGGTGGCCCGGGACTTCGGGCTCTATACGAAGATCACCGGAGGTCAGCGGATCGATCTCTTCGGCGCCCGGGTGGACCAGCTCCCGCTGATCTGGACGCGGCTGGTGGAGGCCGGTTTCGAGTCGGGCCACGCGTACGGCAAGGCGCTGCGCACCGTGAAGTCGTGCGTGGGCCAGACCTGGTGCCGCTACGGAGTGCAGGACTCGGTCCGGATGGCCATCGACCTGGAGCTGCGCTACCGGGGGCTGCGCTCACCGCACAAGCTCAAGTCGGCCGTCTCCGGCTGTGCCCGCGAATGCGCCGAGGCACGCGGCAAGGACTTTGGCGTGATCGCCACGTCCAACGGCTGGAACCTCTACGTGGGCGGCAACGGCGGGGCCGACCCGCGCCACGCCGATCTGCTCGCCCAGGACCTGGACGACAAGGAGCTGATCCGGCTCATCGACCGGTTCCTGATGTTCTACATCCGCACCGCGGACCGGCTGGAGCGCACCTCGGCCTGGCTGGAGCGGATCGAGGGCGGCCTGGACCACGTCCGCGAGGTGGTGGTCGAGGACTCGCTCGGGCTGGGCGCCGAGCTCGAGGCGATGATGGCCGACCACGTGACCGGCTACCGCGACGAGTGGGCCGAGACCCTGGGCGACCCGGAGCGGCTGCGGCGCTTCGTCTCCTTCGTCAACGCGCCGGGCGCGCCGGACCCCACGGTGAAGTTCGTGCCCGAGCGCGACCAGGTCAAGCCGGACCTGACGATCCTGTCAGGACCCACCCTCCCCGTCCGTACTCTCGAAGGGACTGCCAGCCGATGACCATGGCACCCATGACGCCCATGGCACCCGTGACGCCCACGGCGGCCGAGCGGACCGCGGTCCGCGTGGAACTCCTCGCCGACCAGCGGTGGTTCACCGTCTGCGAGCTGACCGACCTCATCCCCGGGCGCGGGGTGGCCGCCCTGCTGCCGGACGGCTCCCAGGTGGCGGTCTTCCTGGACCGCTCGGGGCGCGTGTACGCGATCGCCAACCGCGACCCGTTCACCGGGGCGTACGTCCTCTCCCGGGGCCTGCTGGGCTCGGCGGGCGGACGGCCGTTCGTCGCCTCCCCGCTGCTGAAGCAGCGCTTCGACCTGGAGTCGGGGCGTTGCCTGGACGACGAGGGGGTCGTCGTCCAGGCGTACGCGACCCGTACCCGGGCGGGCACGGGCGCGGTGTCAGCCCAGGTCGCGTGAGACCAGCACCCCGCACTGGACGGGGTCGCTCGCGCAGCCGGCCGTCCCCGCGGCGAGCACGCCCCTCGTCCCGGGGACGCCCGCGACGCCGAGCACCGTGGACATCTCGCTGTGCTCGGTGACGTCGGCGGGCAGTTCCTCGGTCGCCCACGCCGTACCGGTCCAACGGGCCAGTACGGCGTGGGGGCTGCCCGGGGCCCAGCCGGCGATCCACGGCCGTCCGGCGCCGTCCGCGCCCGCGGCGTTCGCCTCGCCGACGGGAAGCGCGGGGAGCGACTGCCAGCGGCTGCCGGTCCAGCGGGCGGCCATGGTGGCCGTGGGCGACTGCGGGTCGTTGGTCTTCCCGACGACGTAGACCGAGTTACGGCCGGTGGCCACCGCGTGGTTGGCCACCCAGCCGGTCGGGTGCGCACCGGGGGCCGGCACCTCGCGGACCGTCCAGCCGCCGCCGTTCCAGTGGTACAGCAGCGGTACGGACACCTCGCCGGTCATGGCGCTCGCGGTGACCCATACGTCGTCCGGGCCGGTGCCGGTGATGTCCCAGGGCTGTACCTCGCCACCGCCGGGGGCGGCGGGCAGGGACACCGTCTGCCACGCGGAGCCGGTCCAGCGCTCCAGCCGGGAGACCTGGGTGCCGCCGTTCGGGTCCCAGTCGAAACTGGTCAGCCAGGCCGCCTTCGCACCGAACGCGGCCAGGTCGCCGACGAAGCTCAGCGACCCCTCCGCGGGGGCCGCGTGGCCGACCTTCGTCCACTTCACGCCGTCCCAGTGCTGCAACACGACCGGCGCGGAGGTGTTGTCGGCCAGGGTGCCGGCCGCCCAGGCGTCGCCGGGCGCGGCGGCGGCGACCTTCTCCAGCTGGGCGGCCTTGCCGTCGGTGGAGGCGGCGGGTACGTCCGTCCACGCGCTGCCGTTCCAGTGCCTGATCAGGGGGGTGGGTCCATCGGCGCCGTCCGTCCTGCGGCCCACCGCCCAGGCGTCCTTGGCGCCGGTCGCGGCGACCTCCCAGAACTCCCGCGAGGCGGTCTCGCTCAGTGGCGTCCGCAGCTTCCACGGGGTGTCGGCGCGGGCCGCCCGGTCGGACGAGACGCTGGTCGCGGTGGCGGGCGCGGTGCCGGGCATGGTGCCGGGCGTGGTGCCGGACGAGGCGCCGGGCGCGGCGTTCGCGGGGGTGCCGAGGGTGGCGAGCGTGCCGAGTGCGACCGCGCACACCGCGGCCGCTGTGCGCAGCCGCGTCCGGCGGGTTCCGGGCCGTCCTGTGGTTCTGTGCATGACGCTCCTTCTGCTCGGGTGGGGCTCTCAGAAGGAAATGGCCGCCGCCCGGCCGTTCTTACAGCGCGCCGCGACCGGTCATTCAGGAGTCTTCAGCTGCCGGTCGGTCCACTCCGAGCTCACCGTGGCGGTGTAGTTCACCACCGTGCCCGCCGTGAGCCCCGCCTCGGCGGCCTTCGCGTCCGGCTTGGTCAGCACCTCCTGGTCGGACAGCAGGGCCCCGGTCGCCGGGTCCACGATCAGCTCCGACCGCGCGGTCCCGTAGTCGGGCCGGGCGGTCGCGGGCAGGGCGAAGCCGACCCCCTTACGGCCCAGCGGGTCGGTCACCTCGCCGAGCGACCGGATGCCCGGCAGATCCGCGATGACCCGGTACGCGGCGGCCCGGACCCCGGTCCTGACCGGAAGGCCGATCAGCCCGGCCGCCTGCCGCCACATCCACTCGGTGCGGCCGGAGATCTCGCTTCCGCGGTCCTCCTCGTACAGGTCCGCCAGCACCTTCTTCAGCTTCGCGCTGTCGCCGGGGAGTTTCCGCAGCTCCGCGTAGCTCACATTGCGTGCGCCAAGGGCGGCGATCTTGTCGCCGCTGTTGATCCGGGTCACCGTGGGCCGCTTCCTCACCCCCGGCTCCAGCCGCAGCCCGAGCTTGCCGCCCGACCCGGAGGCGGCGAGCGTCAGGTTCTTCGGCGATCCGACGGCGCGCCAGCGCGCCGTGTCGCGCTCGGTGCGGAGCTCGGTGGTGGCGTCGATCCCCGAGACCCACAGGCTCCGGGTGCCGGGCCGCACCCCGAAGGACCACCGTGAGGTCTCGGCGGAGACCACCGCGAAGGCCGACCCGGCCGCGGAGGCCACGTCGATCCGGGACGACCGCGTGGTCGTCTGCCAGTACGTGCCCTCGTCGGCCGTGCGGTCCACCCGGGCGGCCACGTTGAGCAGCGCCAGGCGGCCGCTCTCGGGCGTGTGCCGGGGGCCGTCCGTGGTGGGTCCCGCGGTGGCGCGGGAGCCGCGGGCGCCCTGGGTGCCGGGGCCGCCCTCCGGGAGGGTGGCGACGAGCACCCCGGCCGCGGCCGCCGCCGCGGCGACGGGCAGCGCCCACCGCCAGCTGAACGGCTTGGCGGACCACCAGGTGTACGGGCGACCGGACCGCCAGGTGAACGGGCGGGCGGACCGCCAGGTGGCCTGCCGGGCGGACCGGGACGCCTGCCGCTCCTCCGGCGCGCCGGCCAGGATGGCGATCAGGTCGTGCCGGGCGCGTTCCGAACCGGCCAGGCGCTCCGGGTCGAGCTCCGGGGGCCGGGCGTCCGCCAGCGTCTTCATGACATCGGGCCGCTTACGTGCCATGTCAGTGCTCCTTCACGGTCGTCTTCGGGCGGGAGTCGCGAGGGTCGCGAGAGGGTCCGACGGCTTCCACGGCCCGCTCCAGCCGCCGTCTGGCCCGGTGCAGCCGCACCGAGAACGTGGCGGTGGAGCAGCCCAGGACGCGTGCCGCCTGTCTCGGGCCGAGCCCGTGCCAGGCGACCAGCGTCAGCAGTTCGCGGTCGGCGGCGGACAGCCCCGCCAGCGCCTCCAGCGCCATCGCACGCTCGGTCACCCCCGCGGCCACGTCCTCGACCTGGGCGCCGGAGGTGATGATGCGCTGGGCCTCCTGAGCGGCCAGGGCGTACTGCCTGCCGTCGCGGCGCCACAGCTCGCGGGTCAGGTTGCGGGCCACGCCGAGCAGCCACGGCAGCGGTGGCGCGGGGATGTCCCGCAGCCGCCGCCAGGCGACCGTGAAGGTCTCGCTCGTGATGTCCTCACCCACCTGCCGGCCCACCAGGCCGGTCGCGTAGGCCAGCACACGGGGATGACACTCCTCGTAAAGGTCCCGAAAGCGTTGGGCGTCGGTCACGCCGTCTCCTCATCTCGGCTCTCTCACCATGCAGTGGTCGAGGGCCGCGCTTTCTTACCCCGGGGAGAGGGGATTCCGGGGTGCGGCGCTGCGTAAGCTCAGGAGCTTGATGGGGACGTCCCTCTCACGTCTCTTCACGTCTGATCGGGTTTTCCGGAAGACTTCTGCAAGGTTCCGAGGGCGCGTCCCCGGGAAGCAAGAGGCGGGGGTGGCTCCCGTCAACGGAGGAGGCGGACATGGCTACGGAGAGCAGGGGCACCGAGGGCGGCACCCGGCCCAAGGTGACGATCACGGCCATCGCCCAGGAGGCCGGGGTGTCGGTGCCCACGGTCTCCCGGGTGGTCAACGGCCGTTCGGATGTCTCGCCCGAGACCCGGGCCCGGGTCGAGGACCTGCTGCGGCTCCACGGCTACCGCCGCCGCCAGAGCGCGCCCGGCGACCGCGCCGCCCTGGTGGACCTGGTCTTCAACGACCTGGACAGCCCCTGGGCGGTGGAGATCATCCGGGGCGTGGAGGACGTCGCCCACCAGGACGGGGTGGGCACGGTGGTCTCGGCGATCCACGGCCGCGCGGGCTCGGCCCGGCAGTGGCTGAAGAACCTGCGGGCCCGCGCCTCGGACGGGGTGATCCTGGTGACGTCCGTACTGGAGCCGGTGGTCCACGAGGAGCTGCGGCGGCTGAACGTGCCGATCGTGGTCGTCGACCCGGCCGGCTCCCCGGCGCTGGACGCCCCCACCGTGGGCGCCACCAACTGGGCGGGCGGCATGGCCGCCACCGAACATCTGCTGAGCCTCGGCCACCGCCGGATCGGCCTGATCGCCGGTCCGCCGCGACTGCTGTGCAGCCGGGCGCGGCTGGACGGCCATCGCGCGGCGCTGGAGGCGGTCGGGGTGCCGTTCGACCAGGCCCTGGTCGCGCAGGGCGACTTCTACCACGAGTCCGGTTTCCACGGCTGCGACCAGCTGATGTCCGGCCCCACCCCGCCGACCGCCATCTTCGCGTCCAGCGACCAGATGGCGCTGGGTGCGATCGAGGCGCTGCGGCGGCGGGGGCTGCGGGTCCCGGAGGACGTGAGCATCATCGGCTTCGACGACCTTCCCGAGGTCCGCTGGTCGGCGCCCCCGCTGACGACTGTGCGCCAACCGCTGGCGGATATGGGGAAGTTGGCCGCCCGTACGGTGTTGCGGCAGGCGCGGGGTGAGGAGATCGAGTCCCCGAGGGTCGAGCTGGCCACGCAGCTGATCGTCCGCGCAAGCACGGCCCCGCCCACCGGGGGCTGACCCCCGGGCGCCACCGTCCGGCGCCGGGCCCTCAAGCCCCCGCCCGTGCGGGGCTGCCCCCGGCGCCGTCAGCCGAGAACGGGCCCCACACGCCCCGCTCGCCGAAGCCTGATCGCTCCAGGCCCCGCCCACCCGCCGGGGGCTGATCCCCCACCCCGCCCCTTCCCGTAACTGGGGCTCCGCCCCAGGCCCCGGGCCCGCCTCGGGCGCGCCCTCAATCTCCCCCAGCTACCGCTGGGCGGTGCCCCCTGCCGGGCTGGAAAATCCAGCCCGCCAGGCGATCGAGGACCGGGATCCGGGGGCGGAGCCCCGACGGGGGCGTGGCGGCGCAGCCCCATCCGCGCAACCCCGACGGAGGCGTGGCGGCGCAGCCCCGCCCGGGGTTCGGGGCGCAGCCCCACCCGGGGGTTTGGGGGCGGAGCCCCCGCAGTGGGGGGGGCCGGGGGTGGCCCCCGGTTCGGGGAGGGGCGGGGTGGGGACAAAAGCCATCCGCCGCCGCACCCCTTGACACCGCATCAGCACCCCCATACCTTCCACGCAACCACTTCCGAGAATTATCGGGCTACTTCCGGAAGGCACACGATGCGCATACCTCGGTCAAGGTCCACCCTTCGTGCGTCCACCCTGGCAGCAGCCGCGCTGCTGGTCGGAACGGCACTCGCCGGCTGCGGAAGCGGCGGGCCCGGGGGTTCGGATGACGGCTCCCTCGACGTCTGGGTCTACCAGGACGCCTCGACCAAGGTGCAGCGCGAGGTCGTCGAGCGGTTCAACAAGACCTCCGACATCAAGGTGAAGCTCACCCAGGTGCCCGGCGAGGGCTACTCGGACAAGATGCGCACCTCGATGGGCACGCCCAATGCCCCCGACGTCTTCTTCAACTGGGGCGGCGGCAGCATCAGCGACTTCGTCAAGAAGGACATGCTGCTCGACCTGGATCCGGCGATGGCCAAGGACCCGGAGCTTAAGAAGGCGTTCATCCCCACGATCCTCGACGCGGGCGCGGTCGACGGAAAGCACTACGGGATCCCCATGCGCGGGATGCAGCCGGTGATCCTCTTCTACAACAAGGACGTCTTCGAGGACGCCGGGGCGCAGCCCCCGAAGTCCTGGGGCGATCTGCTGAAGCTCATCGACACGTTCAAGGACAAGGGCGTCACCCCGTTCGCGCTGGCCGGCACCGACGCCTGGACCGAGCTGATGTGGGTGGAGTACCTGGTGGACCGCTACGGCGGGGCCGGGGTGTTCCAGAAGATCCAGAGCGAGGGCATGGCGGCGTGGGACGACCCGGCGGTGCTCAAGGCCGCGCAGACCGTCAGGGACCTGGTCGGCCGGGGCGCGTTCGGCAAGAACTACAAGTCGGTCAACTACACCGCCGACGGGGCCTCCACGCTCTTCGCCAAGGGCAAGGCGGCCATGCATCTGATGGGCAGCTGGGAGTACGCCAACCAGAAGGCCAACCAGCCCGCATTCGCCAAGTCGGGGCTGGGCTGGACCACCTTCCCGGCGGTCCCCGGCGGCAGCGGTGACCCCAAGAGCGTCGTCGGCAACCCCACCAACTACTGGTCGGTCAACGCCAAGGTGAAGGGCGACAAGCAGAAGGCGGCGATCGAGTTCATGAAGTTCGCGGCGAAACAGGACTACTCCAAGGACCTGATCGCCAACGGGGACGTCCCCACCACCTCCGACGCCACCTCCCTGCTCGCCGAGCACGAGAACCCCGACTACGCGCGGTTCCAGTACGACCTGGTCAAGCAGGCCCCGGACTTCACGCTCTCCTGGGACCAGGCGCTGCCCGCCAAGTACACCCCGCCGCTGCACACCGCCGTGCAGAAGCTGTTCAACGGGCAGCTCAGCCCGGCCGGGTTCATCGACGCCCTGAAGGGCATGTGATGGCGGACGCCGCGACGACCCGCGAGCGGCGCCCGGCGCGCGAGCCACGCCCGCCGCGCGAGCCACGCCAGAGCGTCGGCCGGGCGAGCGTCGGCCGGGCCGGGGTCGGCCGGCCCGGCGTCGTCTGGGCGCTCCCCGGCGCGCTGTTCTTCGTCTTCTTCGCGGTGGCGCCGATGGTCCTGGTCGGCGCCCTCGCCTTCACCGACTGGGACGGCATCGGCACCCCGAGCTGGACCGGGATGAGCAACTGGTCCCGGCTGTGGGACGACCCGGAGACCCACCAGGCCATCTGGCTCAGCCTGGTGCTGACCGTGCTGACCTGGGTGTTCCAGACCCCGCTCGCCCTGCTGCTGGGCGTATGGGCGGCCGGTCGGCAGCGCAACCGGGCCGTGCTGTCGGCCATCTTCTTCCTGCCGCTGCTCGGCTCCTCCGTGGCGCTCGCGCTGGTCTGGAAGTCGCTGCTGGACCCCAACTTCGGCCTGATCGCCGACATCGGGCCCGCCCTGGGCTTCGCCGACGGCGATCTGCTCGGCAGCTCCAGGGGCGCCTTCGGGGCGATCCTCTTCGTCACCGCCTGGCAGTTCATCCCGCTGCACACGCTGATCTACCAGGGCGGCGCCCGCGCCATCCCGCGCTCGCTCTACGACGCGGCGGCGATCGACGGCGCCGGGACCGTACGGCAGTTCTTCTCGATCACCCTGCCCCAGCTGCGCAACACCATCGTCACCTCCTCGGTGATCATGGTGGTGGGCGCGCTGACCTTCTTCGACACCGTCCTGATCCTCACCAAGGGCGGACCGGGCACGGACACCACGATCGTGCCGTATCTGATGTACAAGAACGGCTTCCAGGCGTTCGACCTCGGCTACGCCAGCGCGGTCGCCACCATCCTCGTCGTCGTCGCCACCACCGTCTCGCTGCTGCTGGTGCGGCTCACCGGCTTCGCCGCGATGCGCAGCACCCGGGAGGGGATGTGACCGACGTCCTGCACGACCACCCGAATCCCCACCCGAACCGCCCCCTGAACGGCGTCCGTACGCCGAACAAGACCCCGGCGGCCCCTCGCCCCCGCCTCCGCCGCCGGGGTCTGCCCCGCGCCAACTACCCGGCCGGACTCGGCTCCCTGATCTGGCTCGGCATCGTCGGACTGCCGCTGTACGTCCTGGTGGCCGCCACCTTCCAGACCCGCGACGGCTATATCGACGACGGTCCGCTGGCCCTGCCCGACCATCCGACGCTCGCCAACTACCGGCGGGTGCTGCGCTCCGACTTCCTCTCCTACCTCCTCAACACCGCGCTGGTCACGGCCGTGTGCGCGACGATCGTGATCACGCTGTCGGTGACCGTCGGCTACACCGTCGTCCGCGCCCGTGGCCGCGCCTCCCGCCGGATCTTCCAGATCTTCCTGCTGGGTCTCGCGATCCCCTCCCAAGCGGTGGTGATCCCGGTCTATCTGGTCATCACCAAGCTCCATCTGTACGACACCCTGCTCGCGGTGATCCTGCCGACGGCCGCCTTCTCCCTGCCGGTCAGCGTGCTGATCCTGGTCGGCACGATGCGCGACATCGACGAGGAGCTGTACGAGTCGATGGCGCTGGACGGGGCGAGCCCGACCCGGGTGCTGCTCCAGCTCGTGGTGCCGCTGTCGCGGTCCGGGATCTCCACGGTCGGGGTGATGTCGGCCCTGCACGCCTGGAACGGCTTCCTCTTCCCGCTGCTGCTCACCCAGTCCAAGAGCAACCGGATGCTGACCCTGGGGCTGTACGACTACGTGGGCGAGTTCCGGGTGGACACCCCGGCGCTGCTCACCGCCGTGGTCCTCTCCATCGTCCCGATCTTCCTGGTCTATCTCTTCGCCCGCCGTCAGCTGATCAGTGGGCTGATGGGCGTGGGCGGCAAATAGGCCGCCCACGCGCGGCCCCCACGCCGTTTCCGGACACGCGAGCCGTTCTCCCACCCCGCCGTCCTCCCCCGACAAGGAGCTTCATGCCTCAGCCCTGGCAGGACACCTCCCTCTCCGCAGAGGACCGCGCGGCGGCCCTGCTCTCCTCGATGACACTGGAGGAGAAGCTCGCCCAACTCGTCGGCGTATGGCCCGGATCCGAGGCCGAGGAGGGCGAGGACGTCGCCCCGCTCCAGCACGAGGTGTCCGAGGCCGTGGACCTCGACGGCCTCCTCCCCCACGGCATCGGCCAGCTGACCCGCCCCTTCGGCACCGCCCCCGTCGAACCGGCCGAGGGCGCCGCCGCGCTGGCCCGCCTCCAGGCCCGGATCGCCGCCGGGAACCGCTTCGGGATCCCGGCGCTGGCCCATGAGGAGTGTCTGACCGGCTTCTTCGCCTGGCGCGCCACCGTCTTCCCCACCCCGCTCGCCTGGGGTGCGTCCTTCGACCCGGCGCTGGTGGGACGGGCGGCCGGGCTGATCGGCGGTTCGCTGCGGGCGGCCGGTATCCACCAGGGGCTCGCCCCGGTGCTGGACGTGGTGCGGGACGCGCGCTGGGGCCGTACGGAGGAGTCCATCGGCGAGGACCCGTATCTGGTCGCGACCATCGGCACCGCGTACGTCCACGGCCTGGAGTCCGCCGGGATCGTCGCCACCCTCAAGCACTTCGCGGGCTACGCCGCCTCCCGGGGCGGCCGCAACCACGCACCGGTCTCCATCGGGCCCCGGGAACTCGCCGATGTCATCCTGCCGCCCTTCGAACTGGCGGTACGGGACGGGGGCGCGCGGTCGGTGATGCACTCCTACAACGACCTCGACGGTGTGCCCTCGGCCGCCAACCCCTGGCTGCTCACCGAATTGCTCCGCGACACCTGGGGCTTCACCGGCACCGTCGTCGCCGACTACTTCGGGGTGTCCTTCCTGGAGCTGGCCCACCGGGTGGCCGACTCACGGGGCGGTGCGGCCGGACTCGCCCTGGCGGCGGGGGTGGACGTGGAGCTGCCCGCGGTGCGCTGCTTCGGCACCCCGCTGCGGGACGCGGTGCGGGCCGGGGAGGTGGACGAGGCGCTGGTGGACCGGGCGGCGCTGCGGGTGCTGCGGCAGAAGTGCGAGCTGGGGCTGCTGGACGCGGACTGGTCGCCGATGCCGTCGGCGCTCGCGGGGGGTGTGGACGCCGCGGGCTCTGCCGACCTCGACCTCGACCTCGACCTCGACCTCGATCTCGATCTCGATCCCCCGGAGATGCGGGCCGTCGCGCGGGAGCTCGCCGAGGAGTCGGTGGTGCTGCTCGCCGACGACGGCGATGTGCTGCCGCTCGCACCGGACGCCCGGATCGCGGTGGTCGGCCCGCTCGCCGACGACCCCGCCGCCATGCTCGGCTGCTACACCTTCCCCCGCCATGTCGGGGTGGAACACCCCGGACTGCCCCTGGGCATCGAGGTGCCGACCCTCTTCGCCGCGCTGCGCGCCGAGCTGCCCGGTGCGCGGATCGCCCATGCCGAGGGATGCGCCGCGCCCGGCCCCGCCGGGTCCGCCGGGGACGCCGGGGGCGCGGCCTCGGCCGGTGCGGCGGCGCTCACCGCCGAGAGCCGGTTGGCGCAGGCGGCCCGGACGGCGGCGGACGCGGATGTGTGCGTCGCGGTGCTGGGCGACCGCTCGGGTCTGTTCGGCCGGGGCACCTCGGGCGAGGGCTGCGACGCCGCCGACCTCGAACTCCCGGGTGAGCAGGGCGCGTTGCTGGACACGCTGGTGGCCACCGGCACGCCCGTGGTGCTGGTGCTGTTCACCGGCCGGCCGTACGCCCTCGGCCGCTGGTCGCGCCTGCTGGCCGCCGCCGTGCAGGCGTTCTTCCCCGGTGAGGAGGGCGGCCCGGCGGTCGCCGGGGTGCTGAGCGGCCGCGTCAACCCCTCGGGCCGGCTGCCGGTGAGCGTTCCGTACGCGCCCGGCGGCCAGCCCTGGACGTACGCTCAGCCGCCGCTCGGGCTGCGTGGCGACGCCAGCTCGATCGACCCGACCCCGCTGTTCCCCTTCGGCCATGGGCTGTCCTACACCTCGTTCGCCTGGGAGCGCCCGGAGGCCGACGCGGCCGAGGTGCCGACCGACGGGGAGACCACGGTCCGGCTGACCGTGCGCAACACCGGTGACCGGGCCGGGACGGAGGTCGTACAGCTCTATCTGCACGATCCGGTGGCCCGGATCGCCCGGCCGGTGTCCCGGCTGATCGGCTACGCACGGGTGCCGCTGCGGCCGGGCGAGTCCGCCGAGGTCCACTTCGCCTTCCACGCCGATCTCGCCTCGTATCCGCTGGGCGCCGATGGCACGCGGGTGGTGGAACCGGGCGCGCTGGAGCTGCGGCTGGCCTCCTCCAGCGCCGACTCCGGCGTACGGCACACCGTGCCGCTGACGCTGACCGGGCCGGAGCGCACGGTGGACCACCGGCGGCGGATGGTGTGCGAGGTGCGGGTGAAGTAGCGGCGCGCGTAAGGGCGCCCCGGGGCCGGTTCGGAGCACGAGGCGGAGGGCCGGTTCAGACCGGCCCCTCGCCCTTCTCCACCAGCGACCAGGCATGGGCGAACAGTTCGGGCAGGGTGCGGGTGGGCAGCGGCAGCGGATGCTCCAACCGCCGGTTGTAGGAGCGCCGCAACCCGATCAGCTCCGCCTTCCACGCCTCCATGGGCTGGTACGGCTTCTTGGCGTGGATCCACTCGCCCGGCAGGAAGAGCCGACGGCCCGCCCGGGGACGCTTGTCCTCGATGACGAGACCGCGCTCGACCAGCGCGGCGGCGGCCTTCTGATGCCGGGCGGTCTGCCATCCGTTCCAGGTGCGGACGTTGCGGTCGGTCGGCGCGGGCAGGGCCAGCAGCTGGAGGTGGAGCGTCGCCGCGTCCTCGTCGAGGCCGAGCGCGCCTGCGACGCGCGCCACCAGGTCGGGCGCGGAGGCCGCCGGGTTGGACTCGTACGCCCCGACCGGCAGCGACGCGCCCTCGACCCGCTCGGCGATGCGTGCGCAGACCGGGCCGCGCACCCACTCGACCAGGGGGAGGTCCTCCCGGCCGAAGTCGGAGGTGAGGGCCGCCAGGGCCCGGGAGCGCTCGTCGTCGCCGTAGAACGCGGGGCGGAAGTACACCCTGGGCGGGGAGCGGTGTCCCCTGCGGTCGACCGTGCCGTCCGTGATGACGGTGAGCCCGTCGTCGATGCTGGCCACGTCCAGCCGGTCCGGGCCCGCGTACGGCCGGAACCCGAACCGCTCCTGGAGGTCGGCGACCGTACGCCCCGAACCGGCGGCGGGGTGCCCGGCGCTCAGCAGCAGCCCCGGGTGGTCCAGGCGCTCGAGGAGCAGCCGCACCAGTCCCGGCAGCCCCTCGCGGACCGGGTCACCTGCGGGGAGCTCGGCGTAGACCCAGGCCAGGCGCGGCACGAGGGAGTGCAGGCGGTCCTCGAACCGCATGATGTCCCACCGGGCGTCGGTGACCAGCGGGCCGTGCTCGCTGTTCTTGATCCAGGTGTCGAGGGGGGCGCCGAGCCCGGGTTCGGCGACGGGGTTGGTGAACGCCGCGCAGAACTCGGCCGCCGAGAGCCGGAGCAGCTGGAGCTCCACGACCGCCTTGAGGGTGCGCTCGGGCACCACGACCCGTTGGCCGCGCCGCGCCTGCCACGCCTCGGCGAGCCGCTCGGCCACTCCGCGCATCCCGTCCGGCTCCCACAGCTCGGCCGGATCCTCGGGCAGCACGTCCGCGAGCAGTTCCAGCCGCTCCGGCGCGGTCAGCCGGGCCAGCTCTGACGCGCCGTCCTCGGCCTCGGCCACCTTCAGCCGCAGCGTCGCCCGCTCGTCGGCGTCCAGGAACGGGACGTACATCCGCTCCAGGAACCCGGCGAGCGCGAGGGACGCGGCGGGGCGCCCCATGCCCGTGCGCTCCCGCAGCAGGGCCACGGCCTCCCGGTCCCACGGGGCCGGGCCCCGCTCGCGGACCAGCGCCACCAGCCGCCGCAGCTGCTCCGGGCTCCCCCAGCCGCGCGGCACGTCCCGGGCCTCCTCGATCTCCCCCAGGCTCGGCGGCTCCGCGTCCCCCGTCCGCAGCTCGACGAACCGGCGCCGCCCCTCCCGGCTCCACCCGACGCTGACCGCCGCCCCGCGCTCGTCGCGCACCGCCAACCGCTCGGTGACCACGATCCCGGTGCGCAGCCGGGCGGCCGGGTCGGCGAACGGGCTCTCCGCCCACATCTCCAGCAGCGCCAGCTGCCGCTCGCGCCGCTCGGGGCGCGTGGACGCGACGGCGGCCCGGAGCGCCACGGCCCCGATCCGCCCGATGAACCGCGTCCACGATCCCTCCCCGGCGATCCCGGGCCCGTCCTCGCCCTCGGGGCCGGGCGGGTCCCATGCCCCGGTCAGGAACCCGCCCGTACGGTCCATGCAGGCCAGCGTCCCGGTCCGCCACATCCCCGTGCCCTCGATGAGCCCGCTCAGCGCGGGCACCACGCGCCGGTCATCCACAGCCGCCCAGGCACCGGTCGTCATCGGACGTCCCCCGTATCCCCCGTCGCATACGCCATGGGCAGATCATCGCTCATGGGTCCGACAGCGGCCCCGCCGCCTACGGAGTGAGCGGGGCTACTGCGCTCGGTCGGGCGCCGCTTTCGTCTCGCGCCTTCGGGCCGATTGAGCAGCGGGGCAGGGGGGTGGGCGGCGCGGCACCGTCGCCGGGTGCCGGGTCGGCGGGCGTGAGCGCCGGTGGCGGATTCCGTGGCCCGGGGGCCAAAGCCCCTCCGGACTGCAAGCCGGTGGGCCCCGGGGCAGCCCCTCCGGGTACCCCTTCTAAAAAACGCTTGATCTGAAGCAACTAATTTGTCAAACGTTTTCGAGAGAGGGTACCCCGACCCCCGCAGCGCGGCACCGACCTCAGCCCCCGAGCGCCAGAGCCGCCACCGGCGCCCGCCCCCACCGGCCCGGCGGTCGGCGACGCGGCCCGCGCCGGGCGCCCCCTGCCCCGTTGCTCAATTGCGCCGAAGGCGCGAGACGGCGCCGCACCCGACCGACCCGAGCAGCCCCGGCACGCGCGTCGCCCTTCCCGCCCTGGGTCTACGGGACGAGGTGGCGGGCGAGGACCGCGAGGGCATCGGCCACCTCGCGCAGACGGTGCGGGTCGTCAGTACCGAGGGCAGCCGCCAGGGCGGCATCGACGGTAGTGGCGCGGACCTGCTCGACGCGGGCGGATGGCTCCGCGGCGGGACTGATGAGAACGCGACGGCGATCAGTGGGGTCGGGGGCAACGGTGATCGCCCCCGCCTCCTTCAGGCGGGCGACGGCGGTGGAGATCTGACTTTGCGGCAGCCCGGTGCGGCCCGCGATGTCGCCCACGGTGGTGCCGGGGTGCGCGGCAACGTCGCTGGCCGCGATCAACACCAGGCGCGTGCTGCCCTTATGGCGGTCGGTTCCACCGGGAGGCTCGGGCATGGCGTCCTCGCCGATCTTCATCAGCGTGCGCCCCAGAAGGAAGAGTTCAACTCCGTTCACACCCTGACCATATTCGATCCATCAGATTAGATGCATCTAATCCGATGGATTAGCGTCACGCGTGACCGTCACGACCGAGGCGAGGGGGAGCCCATGACGAACGACACCACTCACACAGGCACTGTCCACGCGCCCGGGGCCACACTCCACTACCAACTGCGCGGGCACGGACCCACATTGCTCATCGGGCAGAGCGGCGAGGGGGACGCCGACCGCACTGTCGACCTCGTCGCGCGCCTCGCGGACACGCACACGGTGATCACTTACGACCGGCGGGGCCTGTCCCGGAGCCGACTCGACAACCCGTCACGCGGGGCGACGCTGGCCGAGCACGCGGACGACGCGGCACTCCTGCTCGCGACCGTGACATCCAAACCGGCCGCGATGCTCGGGTGCAGCCTC
This sequence comes from Streptomyces javensis, assembly GCF_039525925.1. NCBI lineage: Bacteria > Bacillati > Actinomycetota > Actinomycetes > Kitasatosporales > Streptomycetaceae > Streptomyces > Streptomyces javensis. The sequence goes on from NZ_BAAAIF010000010.1 coordinate 111,539, forward strand.
GGCGCCGTCATCGGCCTGCACCTCGCGGTGCGGCACCCGGGCCGGATCCACACGCTGATCGCCCACGAGCCCGTCGCACCGCGGCTGCTGCCGACCGCCGAACGGGCTCGCCATGAACAAGAACTCACCGACCTACGGCGGCTCTACGCACGTTCCGGCCTCGCCGCGGCCCTACCGGAGATCGCCCGCGTCCTCGGCATCAGCGGACGCGACGCCGAACCCGGTCTGACCCCGCAGCCGATCAACGACCTGCGCCGCGCCAACTTCGACTACTTCATCCGTCACGACTTCACCGCGGTGCTCGAAGACACGCTCGATGTGACCGCCCTCGCGGCCACGCCCACCCGCATCGTCCCCGCCGTCGGCCGCGCCACCCCCAAAGGCGTCTTCGACCGCCGCTGCGCCTACGCCCTCGCGGACGCGCTCGGCACCGACGTCATGGAAATGCCCGGCGGCCACAACGGCAACACCAGCCACCCGTCCGCCTACGCGGCGAGTCTGCGCGACCTGCTGGCGACTCAGCCATGACCGGGACGAGGCCGATGCCGAACGGCAGGGGTAGGGGTGCCTTCTGGAAATCGGTTGATGCATTAGTTGCATCAGATCAAGCGTTTTTCGGAGGGGGTGCCGGGAGGGACGGGATCGAGCGCGGCCTTACCGGGATCTCCTCCCACCGCCCGCAGTCCGGCGGAACCCCGCCGCCGAGTACGGAAGCCGCCCACCCGCCTGGCCACCAGCGGCCGGTGGACGGCGATGGCGCCGCGCCCCCGTCCTCCCGCGCCGTTGCTCAATTGCGCCGAAGGCGCGAGACGGCGCCGCACCCGACCGACCCGAGCAGCCCCGGCAGAGGCTGTTAACCGCCGAACTCGCCGTCTCGGACGGCATCCACGAACGCCTGCCAGGCGGACGGCTCGAAGAGCAGCGCGCCGCGCTCGCGGTCCTTGGTGTCGCGGACGGCCTGACGGCCGGTGGGGAGGATGCCGTGTTCGACGCAGTTGTTCGCGCTGCCGCTGTAGCTGCTCTGTGTCCCGGAGCACCGGACCTTGGTTGCTCCACCAATCGACCTTGTGGATTTCCTTCGCCAGCCGCCGCAGGCTCGCGCACTGGCGCTCGTCCTCAACCCCGTACAGCTTGAACAGCACCGTCAGACCCAGCGGCCGGATGCCGCGCTTGCCGTTCTCGATCTGGCTGATCTTCGGGTGCCCGCACTCCAACGCGTCAGCGGCGTCCTGGACTTTCAGCGCCGCCTCGATGCGCAGTCGACGCAGCTCATTGCCGAGCCGACGACTGCGCATGGTGGGCGTATTGCTCTGTGCCATGGGCGCATGCTGTCGACCATAAAAACCCAAGTCACAACCTTCGACTGCAACACGTGCCCAATAGAGGGAATCCAGGACGAACAATTTGCCTCGGCGACGATGTACCGGCTGGACGGCGCTGCCCACGCCCAGCGGCAAGGACGTCTGGTTCGAGTGCAGGCCCGTACACCTCGCGCCTTCGGCACCCCGCCCTTAGGCTGTCGCCGGACGCAGGGGGCTACTGGCGCGTAGCGCAGGCCGTGACAGACGCGGCAGACCGCGAAGGAGCGGGTGATGAAGGGCTGGACCTCGAGCGACATCCCTGATCAGACCGGCCGCACCGCCGTCGTGACCGGTGCCAACAGCGGGCTCGGCTTCGTCACCGCCCGGGAGTTGGCGCGCCGCGGTGCGCGGGTGGTGCTCGGGTGCCGCAGCGAGCGGCGTGGGGCCGAGGCCGCTGAGCGGATCGGGGCGCAGGCGCCGGGTGCGCGGGTGGAGGTCGCGCCGCTCGATCTCGCCGATCTGGCATCCGTACGGGCCTTCGCTGCCGAGTACGAGGGCGACCGGCTCGATCTGCTGATCAACAACGCGGGCGTGATGGCCCTCCCGCACCGCAGGACCGCCGATGGCTTCGAGATGCAGTTCGGCGTCAACCACCTGGGCCACTTCGCGCTGACCGGACTGCTGCTGCCGAAGCTGCTGGAGGCGGGCCCGGGGGCGCGGGTGGTCACCGTCTCCAGCTTTATGCACATGCTGGGGACGGTCGATCCGCGCGACCTGAACATGGAGCGGGGGTACCGGCGTTGGGTCGCCTACGCCCGCTCCAAGTCCGCCAATCTCCTCTTCACCCACGAGCTCGCCCAGCGGCTGCGCACCGCGGGCGCCCGCCTGGTGGCGGCCGCCGCGCACCCCGGCTACGCCGCGACCAACCTGATGTCCGCCGCGCCGAAGATGGAGGGCCACCGGGCGAAGGAGCGGTTCATGGAGATCGGCAACCGCTACTTCGCCCAGAGCCCGGAGCAGGGCACGCTCCCCGTCCTGTACGCGGCGACCGGCCCGGACGTCCGCCAGGACGACTTCTTCGGCCCGCCGCTCCAGGGGCTGTGGCGCGGCTCCCCCGTCCGCTCGGCCCGCGCCAGGTGGACGCGCGGCGACGCGGCGGGGCGGGGGCTGTGGGCGGCGTCCGAGCGGCTGACGGGGGTGCGGTACGAGGCGCTCGCGAGCTGAGCGCGATCGCCCGGGAGTCCTTCGAGCCGTGCCGCCTCAGCGCACCGTGATGACCAGCTTGCCCGTGGTGCGGCCCGTCTCCCCCTGGACATGGGCCCGGGCGCCTTCGGCGAGGGGGAAGGTGCCGGAGACATGGGCGCGGAGCCTGCCCCGCTCGACGAGTTCGGCGATGGCGCGCATCCCGGCCTGGTCGTGCTCGACGAGCAGGGTGACGGCGCGGACCTGTGCCTTCTCCGCCGCGGCCCGGGTGTCCTCGGCGCCCGGCAGCAGGGAGACGAGGGTGCCGCCGGGGCGGAGCACGCTCACGGAACGGGTGGCGGTCTCCCCTCCGAGGGCGTCGAGGACGACGTCGTAGCGCTCGTCGGTGTCCGTGAAGTCCTCGGAGCGGTAGTCGACGCAGGCATCCGCGCCGAGCTCGCGCAGGAAGTCGTGCTTGGGGGCGCTCGCCGTCCCGGTGACGTGCGCGCCGCGCTCCTTGGCGATCTGTACGGCGAGATGGCCGACACCGCCGGCCGCGGCGTGGATCAGCACCCGCTGCCCGGCCCGGAGGTCCGCGGTATCGACGAGGGCCTGCCAGGCGGTGAGCGCGGCCAGTGGCAGAGCGGCCGCCTGGACGTGGTCGATCCCGGCGGGCTTGGCGGCGAAGGCGCGGGTGGGGCCGGTCACGTACTCGGCGTGGGAGCCGACCCCGTACGGGTAGGGCAGCATGCCGAAGACCTCGTCACCGGGCTGGAAGAGGGTGACGCCGAAGCCGGTCTCCACCACGGTCCCGGAGACGTCCCAGCCGAGGGTCAGCGGCGGGGGCGGCAGGAACCTACTCATGGCGCGGTGCTTGAAGTCCGTGGGGTTGAGCCCGGCCGCGTGCACGGCGACGAGGATCTCCCCGAGGCCGGGCGCGGGCCGCGGAAGCTCGGTCAGCCGCAGGACCTCGGGACCGCCGAGGGCCGTCTGGTGCAGGGCGAGCATCACGGGGGCGGCGTCCGGGGCGGCGTCCGGGCTCGGGGCGTCGGGGTTTTCAGGGGTGTCCGTCGAAGTCATACCTCGATCCTGGCCGTACGGTCCGGCCCGGGACGATGGCCAGAAGGTCAGCTTCCGATACATTCCTGCCATGCCCATCGCCCCTGCCGCCCGCCGCGTTCCCAGTGCCCTCGACACCCCCGGCCCTCCCGGCACCCCCGGCCCCCGCCCCGCGTCCACCGCGTTCGACACGTCCGACACGTCCACCGCGTCCGACACATCCGACACGTCCACCGCGCCCTCCCGGGCCCGTGACCTCGCCGACCGCGCGGCCGGACTGGACCGTCTGATGCACCCGGGCCCCCGGCCCGGCGCCCACAAGGTCGTCGTCCTCGCCCTCGACGGCGTCTATCCCTTCGAACTCGGCATCCCGCACCGGGTCCTGGGGTCCGCCGACGGCCGCTACGAGGTGCTGTCCGCGAGCGCGGACGGGCGGCCCGTGCGTACCGACTCGGATCTGACCGTCACCCCCGGGCACGGTCCCGAGGTGCTGGCCGAGGCGGACACCGTGGTCATCCCTCCGTACGCGATCTCCCGGGCCTCGGCCGCCACCCCGGACCCGCAGGCCCTCGCCGCCCTGGCCCGCGTCCGCCCCGGCGCCCGTCTGGTGTCCATCTGCACCGGCGCCTTCCTCCTGGCCGCCGCCGGTCTCCTGGACGGGCGCCGGGCCACCACCCACTGGGCGCTCACCGACCACTTCCGGGAGCTGTTCCCCCGGGTCGAGCTCGACGCCGGTGTGCTCTTCGTCGACCACGGTGACGTGCTGACCTCCGCCGGGGCGGCGAGCGGTATCGACGTCTGCCTGCACCTGGTGCGCCGGGACCACGGAAGCGAGGTGGCCAACCAGGTCGCCCGCTGCTGCGTCGTGCCGCCGTACCGGGACGGCGGGCAGGCGCAGTACATCGAGCGGCCGCTGCCGCCGACGGGCGACACCGGCACCGGGCCGACCCGCGACTGGGCACTGCGACGGCTGGAACTCCCGCTCTCGCTGGACGAGTTGGCCGCGCACGCGGCGATGAGCACCCGTACCTTCGCCCGGCGCTTCCGGGAGGAGACCGGTCTGAGCCCCGGCCGCTGGCTGACCCAGCAGCGGCTGCGGCGGGCGCGGCACCTGCTGGAGTCCAGCGACCTTCCGGTGGAACGGGTCGCCCACGAGGTCGGCTTCGCCACCGCGACCTCGCTGCGGCGGCATCTGGCAGCGGAGGCGGGGGTCGCCCCGTCGGCGTACCGGCGCACCTTCCGCGCCCCGGATGCCCCGGCCGGCCCGGCCGGCCCGGCCGCATCGGATACCTCGGACGGCCCGGCTGCCCCGGATACCTCGGCTGCCCCGGCTGCATCGTGACCGCCACGGCGCCGGGACATCGGGTAATGTGGCCACACCCGTACACCCCCGTACGCGCCGAGGAGGTGAGACCCATCAACGCCAGTTCAGGCTGGGTGCTCGCCCTTGACGGCCGTGCGGTCGCCGTGACGTACGACGCGGCATAGCCGACCGGCGGGAGCGCCCCAGGCATCCCGAAAGGTTTTCCGGGCTCCATGTCGGCTTCTCCATCTTCACTTGTCACCTTTTCCGCCGTCGTCACCAGGCTCCGCGCCGCCGGGTGCGTGTTCGCCGAGGACGAGGCGCGGCTGATCCTTTCCGCGGGCCACGTTCCGGCCGAGATCGACGCCATGGTGGACCGGCGCGCCGCCGGGCTGCCGCTGGAGCACGTCCTCGGCTGGGCGGACTTCCGGGGGCTTCGCATATCCATCGACCCCGGGGTCTTCGTACCGCGCCGGCGCACCGAGTTCCTGGTGGAGCAGGCCGTACCGCTGGCCCGGTCCGGGGCCGTCGTGGTCGATCTGTGCTGCGGCTCGGGCGCGCTGGGCGCCGCGCTGGCCTCGGCCCTGGGCGGGGTGGAGCTGTACGCGACCGATATCGACCCGGTCGCGGTGCGCTGCGCGCGGCGCAATGTCGGGGCGGCGGGCGGCACGGTGTACGCGGGCGACCTCTACGAACCGCTGCCCGCCGCGCTGCGCGGCCGCGTGGACCTCCTGCTGGCCAACGTCCCGTACGTGCCCACCGAGGAGGTCGGGCTGCTGCCGCCGGAGGCCCGGGTCCACGAGGCGCGGGTGGCGCTGGACGGCGGCGCGGACGGGCTGGACGTCCTGCGCCGGGTGACCGCCGGGGCGGGTGGCTGGCTGACCCTGGGCGGCTCGCTGCTCTTCGAGACGAGCGACCGGCAGGCGGCCACGGCGATGGCCATCGTGACGGACGGTGGGCTGGAGCCACGGCTGGCCGAATGCGACGAGTTGGACGCCACGGTCATCATCGGCACCAGACCACGTCCGACACCGAGGTCGAACGGGAACACCGCCCAATTCTGAGCGGTGTTCGAACGGGTGGCGTCACAATTGGGTGCCGCCACCGTCCACCGCGAGTTCGGCGCCCGTGGTGTAGGTCGCGTCGAAGGCGAGGAAAATGGCGGCACGCGCGACCTCCTCCGGATTCCCTATCCGCAGCATCGGGATCTGGGCGGCGAATCCCGCCACCATTTCATCCGCCACCTCTGCGGGCAGGTGCTTGTGCAGAATGCCCGTGTCGATCGGCCCAGGGCTCACCGCGTTGACACGTATGCCGCGCGGCAGCAATTCACGAGCCCAGGTTCGCGCCATCGACCGGAGGGCCGCCTTGCTCGCCGCGTAGACACCGTGGTCCGACTGCCCCAGCACGTTCGAGACCGAGGTGGTCAGCACCACGCCGCTGCCCTCGGCAAGCAGCGGAAGCAGCCGCTGCAAGGTGAAGTAGGGTCCCTTGGTGTTGGCCGCGAAAATGGCATCGTACGTCTGCTCCGTCGTCGCCTCGAACGGCGTCGAGTCGGTGATGCCCGCATTCAGGAACACCGCGTCCAGTTGGCCGAACGCCTCCTCGACCTTCCCCGCCAGGGCATCGATGTCGGCTTTTGAGCAGGCGTCGCTGCGAACCGCGACCAGCCCCTCTTTCGCCGCCGCTTCGAGCGGAGCTTCATTGCGCCCCGTGACCATTACCTGAGCGCCCCCGGCCGCCAGGTGACGTGCGATCGACAGGCCGATTCCGCTACTGCCACCGGTGATGAGGGCGCGCTTTCCGTTGTACTTGTGCTTTTCCATGCCTCGATTCAAATCCCGGACCGGCGACGGCGTCCAAGACCTGATCCGCAACCCGTCATGCGCCCAACGCATATTGGTACGCTCGAAGCGTGCGCGTTCCCGGATCGGACCTCGACCTGCGGCTCGTCGGCTACTTCACGGTCGTGGCAGAGCACGCCAACTTCAGCCGCGCCGCCTCGGTGCTGCACGTCGCGCAGCCGTCCCTGAGCCGCCAGATCCAGCGCCTCGAGGAACACCTGGGCGTACGCCTCTTCGACCGCACCCCACAGGGCAGCCGGCTCACGGAAGCCGGTCGCGCCTTTCTGCCGCAGGCTCAGGCGCTGCTCCAAGCAGCCCATCAAGCCGAGCTCACCGCCCGCGACGGCGCCACCCCGCGCGAGTTCACCATCGGGTACGTCGAGGACCTGGTCATCACGCACGCCGTACGCCGGTTGCGGCACCGACACCCCACGGCCCGCATCCGCACCCGCCACCTGGAGTGGAACGACGCCCACGCCCTCACCGACCGCCGTGTGGACGCCCTGGTCGCCCGCGCCCCGCTGCCCTTCCCCGCCGACCGGCTGCGCCTCACCGAGCTGTGGACCGAGCCACGGGTTCTGGTCGTCTCCACAGAGCACCGTCTGGCCGGAAAGGAGTCGGTGACCGTCGACGACCTCGGCGAAGAGGTTCTGCCGCAATGCCCGAGCGCGGTCCCGCAATGGAGCGATTTCGCCCGCCTGGAGCCGCGCCCGGATGGCGTTCCGGTACGCAGCGCGCCGATCGACTACGAATCGTTCGAGGACAAGCTCGACCTTGTGGCCGAGGAGCGGACGGTATTGATCCTGGCCGCCGGCGACCGGCGGCCCCAACTGCGCCCCGGCCTGACCACCGTGCCCATCGAGGGCATCGACCCGGTCCGCGTCGTCCTGGCGACCCGCTCGGCCGAGGCCAACCCTCTGATCGACGATTTCCTGACCGCCTGGTCATCCGACACGCCCGCTCCCCGGGGTCGCTGAGCAGGGGAAACCCCGTGGGGCCCCCGCCCCTCGCGCGCCCCGCGCGCCCCGCGCGCCTACGCCCGCAGTTCCTCCGCCGCGTCCGCGACCCGGGCGATCAGGCGCAGCAGGGTCTCCCGCTCCGTCTCGTCCAGCGGGGCCAGGAAGACCCGGTTCATCCGGGATGTCCGGGTGACCAGCTTCCGGTGGAGCCGGATGCCCTCCTCCGTCAGCCGCAGGACGTTACGGCGGCCGTCGTTCGGGTCGCGCACCCGCTCCAGCAGGCCGCGCCGGGCCAGCCGGGCGACCAGGTCGGCGATGGTGGAGCGGTCGAGGTGGACGTGTTCGCTCAGCGTCCGCTGGTCGATCTCCGGCTTCTCGATCAGCGCGTTGACCACCGCGAACTGCGGCGAGGTGGTCTCCTCGGAGACCATCGCGCCCCACAGCAGGGAGTGCGCCTGCTGGAAGCGGCGGGCCAGATGCCCGGGGTGCGTGTTCAGATCGACCGCGCCGCCCATGCCGTGCCTCCCGGCTTCCCCGCCACTCGATTGCCGCATCGCCGCGTTGCTCGATTGCTGACTGGATTGCTCATTAGTCCGTGTACTGAGTGATTCTGCCCTGTGGAAGGCCCTATGTCGAGAGGCCGACATACGACCTAGACTCCCTTGACGGGCGCACCAGCCAATGGCACCGTGCGAAACCAACACCACATTAGTCAGCACACTGAGCATCCCGAACCCGCGGAGTGACGATGGCCGACATCCGAAGCCTCCAGGACGCCGTGGCGGACCTCGTCCACAACGGGGACACCGTCGCGATGGAGGGATTCACCCACCTGATCCCGTACGCCGCCGCGCACGAGGTCATCCGTCAGGGCAGCACCGATCTGACCCTCGTCCGGATGACCCCGGACGTCATCTACGACCAGCTCATCGGCGCCGGACTCGTCCGCAAGCTGGTGTTCTCCTGGGGCGGCAACCCCGGCGTGGGTTCGCTGCACCGCTTCCGTGACGCCGTCGAGAACGGCTGGCCGCGGCCGCTGGAGCTGGACGAGCACAGCCACGCGGGCATGGCGAACCGCTATGTGGCGGGCGCCTCCAAGCTGCCGTTCGCCGTGTTGCGCGGCTATCGCGGCAGCGACATCCCGACCCGTACGGACACCGTCTCCACCGTCGTCTGCCCCTTCACCGGGGAGGAGCTGGCCGCCGTCGCCGCGCTCAACCCGGACGTCACCGTCATCCACGCCCAGCAGGCCGACCGCGCCGGCAATGTGCAGATGTGGGGGCTGACCGGGGTGCAGAAGGAGGCGGCGCTCGCGGCGGACCGGGTGCTGGTGACCGTGGAGGAGATCGTGGAGGAGCTCACGCCACGCCCCGGCGGGATCGTCCTGCCGACGTGGGTGATCGACGCGGTGTCCGTCGTCCCCGGCGGCGCCCACCCCTCCTACGCCACCGGGTACTCGACCCGCGACAACGACTTCTACCAGGCATGGGACGCGATCGCCCGCGACCGCGAGGCGTTCTTGACGTGGATCGAGGACAACGTGCGCAACAGCGACGTGCGCGACAGCGAGGGAGCCCTCACCCGATGACCGCCACCCCCGCCGGGACGACGGACTTCACATCCGACGAGCTGATGGAGGTCAACGCCGCCCGCGCGCTCGCCGACGCCACCACCTGCTTCGTCGGCATCGGCCTCCCCAGCACCGCCGCCAACCTGGCCCGCGCCACCGTCAACCCCCACCTCGTGCTCATCTACGAGTCGGGCACCATCGGCTCCAAGCCCACCCGGCTCCCGCTGTCCATCGGCGACGGCGAGCTCGCCGAGACGGCCGACGCGGTGGTCCCGGTGCCGGAGATGTTCAACTACTGGCTCCAGGGCGGCCGGATCGACGTCGGCTTCCTCGGCGCCGCCCAGGTCGACGCTTACGCCAACATCAACACGACCGTCGTGGCCCGCGGCCCCGACAAGCCCGAGGGCCGCCTCCCCGGCGCCGGCGGCGCCCCCGAGATCGCCTCCAATTGCGGCAAGGTGCTCATGGTGCTGCGCCACTCCACCCGCAGCTTCGTGAAGCGGCTGGACTTCGTGACGACCCTGGGCCACGGCGGCGGCCCCGGCGACCGTAAGAAGCTCGGCATGCCGGGCGCCGGTCCCACCGCCGTCATCACCGACCTGGGCATTCTGCGCCCCGACCCGGCCACCGCCGAGCTGGTGCTCACCGAAGTCCACCCCGGCGTCACCGTGGAGCGGGTGCGGGCCGCCACCGGCTGGGAGCTGACCGTCGCCGACACCGTGGGCACCACCGAGCCGCCCACTTCTGACGAGCTGGCCGCGCTGCGCGCCCTGAAGGCCGCCGGAAAGGACGCATGATGACCGCCCTGCGTGATGTCTATATCGTCGACGCCGTCCGCACCCCCATCGGCAAATACGGCGGCGCCCTGTCCGGGGTGCGCCCCGACGACCTGGCCGCCCATGTGGTGCGCGGCCTGCTCGCCCGCACCCCCGACCTGGACCCGGCGCGCATCGACGACGTCTACTTCGGCAACGCCAACGGCGCGGGCGAGGAGAACCGCGATGTCGCCCGCATGGCCGTGCTGCTGGCCGGGCTGCCCGTCACCGTGCCCGGCGCGACCGTCAACCGGCTCTGCGCCTCGGGCCTGGAGGCCGTGCTCCAGGCCGCCCGCGCCATCGCGGTCGGCGACGCGCACATCGCGCTCGCGGGCGGCGTGGAGTCGATGAGCCGCGCCCCCTGGGTGCTGCCCAAGCCCGAGCGCGCCTTCCCCGCCGGGCATCAGCAGATGTACTCCACGACCCTCGGCTGGCGGATGACCAACCCGGACATGCCGCCGGAGTGGACCGTCGCCCTCGGCGAGGGCGCCGAGCTGATCGCCGACAAGCACGGCATCACCCGCGAGGCACAGGACGCGTTCGCGCTCGCCAGCCATGAGAAGGCGGCGCGGGCGTGGAAGGACGGGGCCTACGAGGCCGAGGTGCTGCCGTATCCGGACACCGACCTGCTCCGCGACGAGTCCATCCGCGACTCCACCTCGACCGAGGCCCTGGCCAAGCTCAAGCCCGCCTTCCGCAAGCCCGGCGGCACCGTCACCGCGGGCAACTCCTCACCCCTCAACGACGGCGCGGCCGCGCTGCTGCTCGTCGACGAGGAGGGGCTGAAGGCCACCGGACGCGAGCCACTGGCCCGGATCGGCGCCTCGGCCGTCACCGGAATCGAGCCGCGGTACTTCGGGCTCGGCCCGGTGGAGGCCGTACGGCGCGCCCTCGCCAAGGCGGGCCGCTCGTTCGCCGATCTGGCCACCCTCGAACTCAACGAGGCGTTCGCCGCGCAGGTGCTGGGCTGCCTCGCCGAATGGCCTGACCTGAACCCCGACACCGTCAACCCGCGCGGCGGCGCCATCGCCATCGGCCATCCGCTCGGCGCGTCCGGGGCCCGGCTCGCCGGGGCCGTCGCCCATCAGCTCGCCGCCCGCGGCTCGGGGACGGGCCTGGCCACCCTGTGCATCGGCGTCGGACAGGGCCTCGCCCTCGTCCTGGAGAGGTAACCCCGCAACGGCAACGGCAACGGCAACGGCTGGAAAGGTAAGGCTGACGGCAGACATGGCTCTCACCCAGTCCGACATCGACAGCGAACTCGCGCAGATACGGGAGGCGTACGACAAGGCGCGCGCCGAGGGGGCTCCCGCCGCCGACCACCCGCCGCGCGACTTCCCCCCGTACCGCAGCAGTGTGCTGCGCCACCCCAAGCAGCCGCTGGTCGCGGTGCACGGCGACCCGGAGACCGTGGAGCTGCACACCCCGGTCTTCGGCCACACCGACATCACCGCGATCGACAACGACCTCACCGTGCAGCACCAGGGCGAGCCGCTCGGCGAGCGGATCACCGTCTCCGGGCGGCTCCTGGACAGCCGGGGCCGCCCCGTCCGGGGGCAGCTCATCGAGCTGTGGCAGGCCAACGCGTCCGGCCGCTACGCCCATCTGCGCGATCAGCACCCGGCGCCGCTCGACCCCAACTTCACCGGTGTGGGGCGGACGTTGACCGGCGACGATGGTTCGTACCACTTCACCACCATCAAGCCGGGCGCGTATCCGTGGCGCAACCACGAGAACGCCTGGCGCCCGGCGCATCTGCACTTCTCCGTCTTCGGCGCGGCGTTCACCCAGCGGCTGGTCACCCAGATGTACTTCCCCGGCGATCCGCTCTTCGCCTACGACCCGATCCTCCAGTCGGTGACGGACGACTCGGCGCGGCAGCGGCTGGTCGCCCGTTACGACCACGCGCTGTCGCGGCCGGAGTGGTCGCTGGGCTACCGCTGGGACATCGTGCTGGACGGGCCGTCCGCCACGTGGATCGAGGAGGGCCGCTGATGAGCGAGAGGCTTGTACCGACGCGGGGACTCGCACCCGCCGAAGGACCGGCACCCGCCGGGACACTCGCGCCCACCCCCTCCCACACCGTGGGCCCCTTCTACGGCTACGCCCTGCCCTTCCCCGGCGGCGGCGATCTGGCCCCGGCGGGCCACCCCGGTGCCATCACGCTCCACGGCCATGTCCGCGACGGCGAGGGCACCCCCGTCCCGGACGCGCTGGTGGAGCTGTGGCAGGCGGGCCCGGACGGCTCGCTCGCCGGAGCGGGCGGGTCGATGCGGCGCGACCCGGTGACCGGCGGCTTCCTCGGCCGCAACGGTGTGGACTTCACCGGCTTCGGCCGCATCGCCACCGACGCGGACGGCCACTGGACGGCCCGTACGCTGCCGCCCGGCGGCCCGGCCGCGCCCGCCGCGCCGTACATCAGCGTGTGCGTCCACGCCCGGGGGCTGCTGCACCACCTCTTCACCCGCGTGTACTTCCCCGAGAACGCCGAGGCCAACGCCGCCGACCCGCTGCTCACCTCGCTGGATCCGGCGCGCCGCGAGACGCTGGTGGCGACGGCGGTGTCCCCGCCGGGGACCTATCGCTTCGACATCCGGCTACAGGGCGAAGGGGAGACGGTTTTCCTTGAGTTCCGCTAGTCCTGGTACTGGTTCCGCTGGTCCTGGTACTTCCGACGGCGACGACGTGGGGCTGCTGTCCCCGGTGCGGACCGGGTCGGCGGTGGCGGCCGCCACGGGCGACACGGCGTTCCTCCAGGCCATGCTGGACGCCGAGGCCGCGCTGGCGCGGGTGGTGGCACCGGCCGGGGCGGCGGAGGCGGTGGCGGGCGCGGCCCGCGTCGAGCTGTACGACGTACGCGAGCTGGCGCTGCGCGCCCGCTCCGGGGGCAACCCGGTCATCCCGCTGGTCGCCGATCTCACGGCGGCGGTGGCCCGTACGGACGCCGAGGCCGCGTCGTACGTCCACCGGGGCGCGACCAGCCAGGACATCGTGGACACGGCCGCGATGCTGGTGGCCGCGCGGGCGCTGCCGCTGATCGTGGCCGATCTGGAGCGTACGGCGGCGGAGCTGGCACGGCTCGCCGCCGCGCACCGCGACACCCCGATGCCCGGCCGCACCCTCACCCAGCACGCCGTGCCCACCACCTTCGGGCTGAAGGCTGCGGGCTGGCGAGCGCTGGTCCTGGACGCCCGCGACCGGCTCGCGGCGCTGCGGCCGCCCGCCCAACTGGGCGGCGCGGCGGGCACGTTGGCCGCCTTCGACGGCGGGGTTCCGCTGCTGGGCCGGTTCGCCGAGGAGACCGGGCTCGCCGAGCCCGAACTGCCGTGGCACACCCTGCGCGCCCCCGTGGTCGACCTGGGCACCGCGCTCGCCTTCGCCGTGGGGGCGCTGGGGAAGGTGGCGGCGGATGTGCTGGTGCTCTCGCGGACGGAGATCGGTGAGGTCGCGGAGGGAGCGGGGGGTGGCTCGTCCGCGATGCCCCATAAGTCGAACCCGGTGCGTGCCACGTTGATGGCCGCCGCGGCCCGTCAGGCCCCGGGGCATGCCGCCGCCTTGCTCGGCTCGCTCGCCGCGGAGGACGAGCGTCCGGGCGGGGCGTGGCATGCGGAGTGGCAGCCGCTGCGGGAGCTGTTGCGGCTCGCGGGCGGGGCCGCCCGCGATGGCGCGGAACTCGCCTCCGGGCTGCGGGTCTTCCCGGACCGGATGGCCGCGAACCTGGGGCTGACGGATGGTCTGATCGTCAGCGAACGCCTTATCGCGGCGCTTGCGCCGGAGCTTGGGCGGGCCCGTGCGAAGGAACTCCTGGCGGAGGCGGCGAAGGAGGGCGCGGGGTTGGCCGAAGCGCTGTCGGGCGTCCTGCCGCCGCATCGCCTGCGCGAGCTGATGGACCCGAGCGCGTATGTGGGCGCGGCCCCCGCCCTGGTGGACCGCGCCCTGACCCGCGATGCGTGAACGCCTCCGGCGGTCTGGTCCCCACCCCGCCCCTTCCCGAACCGGAGGACACCCCCGGACCCCCAAAGAGGGGGCTCCGCCCCCTCACCCCCACCGGGCCTCCGCCCCGGACCCCGCTCCTCAATCGCCGGAGGGGCTGGACATACCGACGACGCCCGGAGTCCAGGGGCACAGCCCCTGGTTCGGGCGCCGGAGAGGCTGGATCATACCGACGACGCCCGCGGCCCAGAGGCACAGCCCCTGGCTCAGGCGCCGGAGAGGCTGGACATACCGACGACGCCCGGAGTCCAGAGGCACAGCCCCTGGCTCAGGCGCCGGAGGGGCTGGACATACCGACGACGCCCGGGGTCCAGGGGCGGGGCCCCTGGTGCGGGCGCCGGACGGGCTGGACATGCCGGTGACGCCCGCGGTCCAGGGGCGGAGCTCCTGGTTCGGGAAGGGGCGGGGCGGGGAACAACCACCGGCCCGCACCCGGCCACCAACCCCCGCCCACAGCCCCAACCCCAGACCACGCCACATCCCAGCCCCCATCGGAGCGCCCGCCCCATGACCACCACCCCACCGCACCACGACCTCACCGGACCCCCCACCGCCCCGCCCCTCATCCTCGGCCCCTCCATCGGCACCTCCCTCGCCGTCTGGGAGCCCCAGCTCCCCGCGCTCGCCCGAGGCCACCGCGTACTGCGCTGGGATCTGCCCGGCCACGGCGGCTCCCCCGCCGCGCTGCTGCCCTCCGACGGCTCGGCCACCATCGGCGATCTCGCCGCCCTCGTGCTGCGGCTCGCCGACGAGCAGGGGTGGGAGCGGTTCGCGTACGCGGGGATCTCGATCGGTGGCGCTGTCGGGCTGCATCTCGCCGCACACCACCCCGACCGGATCAGCCGCCTCTCCGTCGTCTGCTCCTCGGCCCGGTTCGGCGACCCCGCCGTCTGGCGTGAGCGGGCCGCGCTCGTACGGGCCGAGGGGACGGAGGCGATGGTGGCGAGCCGCCCCGGCACCTGGTTCTCGCACGACTTCGCCCGCACACCCGTCGGCGCCGCGCTGATCGAGGATCTGCGGGCCACCGACCGCGCGGGCTACGCCGCCTGCTGCGACGTTCTCGCCGCGTACGACATGACGGCCGACCTGGAGAAGATCACCGCGCCCACCCTCGTCGTCGCCGGTCGCGACGACCCCGCGACCCCGCCCTCCCACGCCCGCCGGATCGCCGACGCGGTGCCCGGCGCGAGCCTGCTGGAGGTCGCCGGGGCGGCACATCTGGCGGGCGTGGAGCGGCCGGAGGCGGTGACCGGGGCGCTGCTCACCCACCTCAACGGCCCAGCGCCGTCGCGACCACGGGACGACGCCGCACGCCACGCCGCCGGAATGGCCGTGCGCCGGGCCGTCCTCGGGGACGCGCACGTGGATCGCGCGGTGGCCCGGACGACCCCGTTCACCGCCCGCTTTCAGGACTTCATCACCCGCTACGCCTGGGGCGAGATCTGGACCGGCGACGGGCTGGACCGGCGGACCCGCAGCTGTATCACCCTCACCGCGCTGATCGCCCACGGCCATGACGCCGAACTGGCCATGCACATCCGGGCCGCGCTCACCAACGGGCTCACCCGTGACGAGATCGGCGAGGTGCTGCTCCAGTCCGCGATCTACTGCGGCGTCCCGGCGGCCAACTCGGCCTTCGCCACCGCCCAGCGCGTCTTCGACGACATGGACGCCGAGATCGACGCCGACCCCGACGTCGACCCCGACGTCGACTCTGCGTCACATTCCGATACCGAAAAGTGACATCCCCCCGCAACCCCTCTGTCGTAATCCGCCTCCATCGTTGATCGTTGAGTCGTACGGGGACCGGGAGACGAGGGGGCGCACGCCATATGTCCATGAGCCGCCGAAGGCTGCTGGGTGCGGGCGGAGGGCTGGCCCTCACCGGGGCGCTCGCCTCCGCCTGCGGGTCCAACACCGGGCGGGACGGCGATGACCACGCCGGCCAGCCGGTGCTCGAGCAGTGGTACCACCAGTACGGCGAGCCCGGCACCGAACAGGCCGTCAAGCGCTACGCCGACGCGTATCAGAAGGCCAACGTCCAGGTGCAGTGGCGGCCGGGCAACTACGACCAGCAGACCGCCGCCGCGCTGCTCACGACGTCCGGCCCGGACGTCTTCGAGGTCAACGGCCCGACGCTGGACCAGATCCAGGGCGGCCAGGTGGTCGATCTCACCGATCTCCTCAGGGAGGCCAAGGACGACTTCAACCCGGCCGTGCTCGCCCCGAAGACGCATCAGGGCAAGATCTGGGCCGTTCCGCAGGTCATCGACACCCAGCTGCTCTACTACCGCAAGAGCATGCTCGATGCCGCGGGGGTGGAGCCGCCGCGCAGCCTGGACGCGCTGATCGACGCGGCGAAGGAGCTGACCACCAAGGACGTCAAGGGGCTCTTCCTGGGCAATGACGGCGGCCCCGGCGTCCTCGGCGGCACCCCGCTCAACGCCGCCGGGCTCACCCTGGTCACCGAGGACGGCGAGGTCGGCTTCGACGACCCGGCCGCGGCCCGGACGCTCGGCAAGCTGCGTCAGCTCTACGCCGAGAAGTCGCTGCTGCTCGGGGCGCCCTCCGACTGGTCGGACCCGGCCGCGTTCACCCAGGGGCTCACCGCCATGCAGTGGTCCGGGCTGTGGGCGCTGCCGCAGGTGAAGAAGGCGCTGGGGGACGACTTCGGGGTGCTGCCGTTCCCCAAGGACGGGGCGCACGGCGCGCCCGCGGTGCCGGTCGGCGCGTACGGGGCGGCGGTCAGCGCCCGGGCCCGGGACAAGGCGCTGGCCAAGGCGTATGTGAAGTGGCTGTGGGTGGAACGTACCGACTACCAGGAGGACTTCGCGCTCCGCTACGGCTTCCACATCCCCGCCCGGATCTCGCTCGCCACGAAGGCGGCCAAGCTGCGGCAGGGCGCGGCCGGTGAGGCGGTGCGCTACGCCACCGACCACGGCCATGCCGAGCCGCTGCTGTGGACCTCCGCGAGCCGTACGGCCTACCAGGACGCGCTGAGCCGGATCATCAAGGGCGGGGCCAACCCGGAGAGCGAGCTGCGGTCGGTGGTCCGCAAGACCGAGGCCGAGCTGCGCCGCGTGAAGAAGAAGAGCTGATGCGGGGGGCACCGGCCACCAAACTGACACGCGGGCTGCTGGGCCCGCAGAACCGCCATCTGTGGTTCTGGATATTCGTCGGCCCGTTCGTCCTGGGGCTGACCCTCTTCACCTATGTCCCGCTGGCCTGGAGCGTCTACCTCAGCTTCTTCGACGCGCACAACACCGTCTCGCCCACGGACTTCGTCGGCTTCGACAACTACACGGCGATGCTGGGTGACGACGCGTTCACCGACAGCCTGGTGACCTTCCTGGTCTTCACGGCGTTCATCGTCCCGGCCACCTACGCGCTGTCGCTCGCGCTCGCGCTGATGGTCAACCGGCTGCGCTGGGCGCAGGCGTTCTTCCGGTCGGTGTTCTTCCTGCCGGTGGCGTGCTCGTATGTGGTGGCGGCGCTGATCTGGAAGATGTCGATCTTCAACGGGGTGCGCTTCGGGCTTGCCAACACCGTGCTGGACTGGTTCGGCGCCGATCAGATCGCCTGGCTGTCGACCACGGATCCGCCCTGGTACTGGCTGGTCATCGTGACCGTACGGCTGTGGCTCCAGGCGGGGTTCTACATGGTGCTGTTCCTGGCCGGGCTCCAGCGCATCTCCCCTCGGCTGTACGAGGCGGCGGCCGTGGACGGGGCGCGGCCGGGCTGGCAGGTGTTCCGGCACATCACCTTTCCGCAGCTGCGGGCGACCTCGGTCGCGGTGGTGCTGCTGCTGGTGATCAACGCCTTCCAGGCGTTCGACGAGTTCTACAACCTGCTGTCGGACTCGCGCGGCTATCCGCCCTACGCCCGTCCACCGCTGGTCTACCTCTACTACACGGCGCTGGGCCAGGGGCAGGACCTGGGCCTGGGCAGCGCGGGCGCGGTGATCCTGGCGCTGATCATCGCCGTGGTGACGGTGGTGCAGGCCCGCTGGTTCGGCCTGGGCCGGAAGGAGGACTGATGCCCACTCCCCCGAGGTCGCGCGACGTCCGGCGCCGGAACACGCGCGACGTCCGGGACGCCCTCGTCGGCGTGGGGCGCGCCGTGCGGCTGGTGCTGCTGCTCGCGCTCGCGCTGGTCTTCCTGGTCCCGTTCTATCTGCTGGTGCGCAACGGTCTGTCGAGCGAGGCGGACATCACCTCGCCGGGCTGGACGTTCTTCCCGGGCGAGCTGCACTGGTCCAACGTCCGCGAGTTGTTCGACGACCCCAATGTGCCGATGGCACACGCGCTGCTCAACTCCTCGCTGATCGCGATCCTCACCACCGTGGGCACCCTGCTGCTGGCCTCGCTCGCCGGGTACGGCCTGGCCCGCATCCCGTACGCCTACGCCAATGTGGTCTTCTACTGGATCCTGGGCACCCTGATGGTCCCGGCGGCGGTCACCTTCGTGCCCAGCTTCGTGCTGGTCAGCTCGCTCGGCTGGGTGTCCACGCTACGCGGTCTGGTGGTGCCCACGCTGTTCAGCGCGGTCGCGGCGTTCATCTTCCGCCAGTACTTCCTGGGCTTTCCCCGGGAGTTGGAGGACGCGGCGCGGGTGGACGGTCTTGGCTACTGGCGTACGTACTGGCGGGTCGTGGTGCCGAACTCCCGGCCGGTGTTCGCGGCGGTCGGCACGATCGTCTTCATCGGCGCCTGGAACTCCTTCCTCTGGCCGCTGGTCATCGGGCAGGACCGGGACGCGTGGACGGTGCAGGTGGCGCTGTCGACGTTCACCACCGCCCAGACCGTCAACCTGCATGAGCTGTTCGTGGCGGCGGCGGTGTCGATCGTGCCGCTGCTGGTGGTCTTCCTGGTGCTTCAGCGCTACATCGTGGCGGGCGTCGAGCGCACGGGCATCGACGACTGAGGCCGGGGTGGCCGGGGTGGCCGAATGTGGCGGGTGGGCTGGTGTGGCCTGTGGGACCGGTATGGCTCATCCGGCGGCCGGGCCGTCGTCCGGCAGCGGGGCGTACCGCCGCAGCCAGACCTCGGTCTGGGACAGATGCGCGGTGGCGGCCGCGGCGGCGGCCGCCGGATCGCGGGCGACCATCGCGTTGATCAGCGCCTCGTGGCCGAGGTCGCTGGCCAGCCGGATGGTGTCGGCCTCGGCGGCGCCGTAGATGCTGTAGTGGCTGCCCCGGGCGCGCAGCACATCGATGAGGGCGGCCAGCGCCTCGTTGCCGCTCGCCTCGCAGAGGGTGGAGTGGAACTCCCGGTCCAGCGCGTGCCGTTCCGCCTCGTCCTCGGAGACGGCCAGCCGCTTCTGCACCTCGCGCAGCCGGGCGACCACCTGCTCGTCGGCGCGGGCCGCGGCCAGCGCGGCGGCCTGGGCCTCCAGGGGGCGGCGGACGTCGAACAGCTCGAGCAGTCCGTCGAGCGGCAGTACGTCCACGGTGGCGGCGAACCCGGCCAGCATCTGCCCGGGGCGCAGCGCCGATACGAAGGTGCCGGAGCCGTGGCGGGACTCCAGCAGCCCGAGGGCGGCGAGGGAGCGCACCGCCTCGCGCAGCGATCCGCGCGAGACGCCGAGCCGCGCGCAGAGCTCGGGCTCGGCGGGGAGCTGCCGCCCGGGCGTCAGCTCACCCTTGGCGATCATGGCGCGGAGGCCGTCCGCCGCCTCGTCGGTCGCGGTCATTCCGCCACCCCTTCCTGAACAGCTCCGGGTCCTGACCAACTCCGGAGCCTGACCAACTCCGGCCGAGTCATTAGATGACTCCATGCTACCGGTCGACTTCGTTACCCCCAATTTACGTCGAGACCCTGTTCAGAACGGTCTCCTCCCTCTACGGTTCCCGGAAGCTCGGAGAAGTCATCGGACAACTTTGCCAACCCCGTCAGTCAAGGGAAGGGACCCATGACCACCCCGTCGTCGTCGCACTGGACGCTCGATCCCTCGGTCGTCCATCTCAACCACGGCTCGTTCGGCGCCGTGCCGCGCACCGTCCAGGAGGTCCAGCGGGCGCTGCGCGAGGAGATGGAGACCAACCCGGACGCGTGGTTCCGGGAGCTGCCCGAGCGGGTCGGGCAGGCGCGCGCCGCCGTGGCGCGGTTCCTGCGGGTCCCGGCGGAGCACACCGCCCTGGTGCCCAACGCCAGCGCGGGGGTGAGCACCGTCCTGGGCTGTCTGCCGCTGCCGCCCGGCGGCGAGGTGCTGCTGACCGACCACACCTACGGCGCGGTGGCGATGGGCACGGCGCGGGCCGCCGAGCGGGCCGGCGCCCGGCTGCGGACGCTGCACATCCCGCTGGAGGCGACCGCCGAGGAGATCGCGGCCGTCTTCGCGGGGGCGCTGAGCGAGGCCACCGCACTGGTGGTCGTGGACCAGATCTCCTCGGCCACCGCCCGGCTCTTCCCAGTGGCCGAGATCGCCCGGCTCACCCGCGCCGCCGGGGCGAAGCTCCTGGTCGACGGCGCCCACGCACCCGGCATGCTGGCCGATCCGATCGGGCTGGCCGGGGCGGCCGACTTCTGGGTCGGCAATCTGCACAAGTGGTGCTGTGCGCCGCGCGGTACGGCGGCGCTGGTGGCGCGCGGGCCCGACGCCCAGGACCTGTGGCCGCTCACCGACTCCTGGGGCGCCCCGGACCCCTTCCCGCGGCGCTTCGACGTCCAGGGCACGTTGGACCTCACCGCCTGGCTCGCGGCGCCGCGCTCGCTGGAGTTCATCGAGGAGACGTACGGCTGGGACGCCGCCCGCGCCCGGATGACCAAGCTCGCCGAGGTGGCCCAGGGGCTGCTGGCCGACGCCCTGCGCGCGGACCTGACCGCAGTCGGCGGCAGCGAGGCCCCGGCGATGCGGCTGATCCCGCTGCCCGCCGGGCTCGCCACCGACCAGGAGGCCGCCCATTCGCTACAGCACCGGATCGCGGCCGACACCGGCTGCGAAACCGCGATCACCACCTGGGACGGCCGGGGCTTCCTTCGGCTCTCGGCCCATCTCTACAACACCGTCTCCGACTACGAACGACTGGCTGAGCACCTCCCCGGGGTGCTCAGCGCCTAGGAGGTAGTGACCACCGCCATGCGCAACAAATCGATCGAAGCCACCATCGAGGACGCGGCGAGCCCGGAGACCCGGCTGGCCCGGGCCCTGGGCCCGCTCCAGCTGACTCTCATGGGCATCGGCGTCACCATCGGCGCGGGCATCTTCGTGCTGACCGGCACGGCGGCCGCGAACTACGCCGGACCCAGCATCGCGCTCTCCTACACCATCGGCGCGGTCGCCACCGCCCTGGTGGCCCTGTGCTACATGGAGTTCGCCAGCACCGTCCCGGTGGCGGGCAGCGCCTACACCTTCGCCTATGTCTCGCTCGGAGAGCTGGTGGCCTGGCTGATCGGCTGGGACCTCATCCTCGACATGACGATGGGCGCGGGCGCGGTGGCCAGTGGCTGGTCGCAGTACGTCACCGACTTCCTGGCCACGTTCGGGATCCACATCCCGGCCTCCGTCTCCGGCCCGGACGCTGCCGTCAACATCCCGGCCGTGCTGGTCATCCTGGTGCTCACCGCCATCCTGGCCTCCGGGGTGCGCACCACCTCCCGGATCAACACGGTGATGACGGTGGTGAAGCTCGCGGCCATCGTCATCTTCCTCGCGATCGGGGTGACGCACGTGGACGCGGCCAACTGGTCGCCGTTCATCCCGGCGTCCCAACCGGTGGGCGGCGACGGCGACATGTGGGAGCAGCCGCTGCTGGGCTGGGCCGGTCTTGGCGCGGACGCCACGTTCGGCATGGCCGGGATCCTCACCGGTGGCGCGATCGTCTTCGGCGCGTACTCCGGCTTCGACATCATGGCCAGCAACGCCGAGGAGGCCAAGCGGCCGCAGCGCACCCTGCCCATCGCGCTGCTGTCCACCGTGGCCGTCTGCGCCGTGCTCTACGTGGCCGTCGCGCTGACCGTGACCGGGATGCAGCACTACTCCAAGCTGGACAACGCCGCCCCCATCACCGGCGCGCTGAAGGCGGCGGGCGCGGACTGGGCGGTGCGGATCGTGGGCATCGGCGCGATCTGCGGGCTGACCACGGTCGTGATGATCATGCTGCTGGGGCAGAGCCGGGTGTTCCTCGCGATGAGCCGCGACCGGCTGCTGCCCGAGTGGTTCTCCCATGTCCACCCGGTGACCCGCAGCCCGCGCCGGATCACCTGGACCCTCGGGCTGCTGGTCGCGTTCATGACGGCGGTGCTGCCCATCGGGGACCTCGCCGAGCTGGGCAACATCGGCATGCTGACCTCCTTCATCGTCGTCTGCGTCGGAGTGGTCTATCTGCGCCGCTCCCGCCCGGATCTGCGGCGCGGCTTCCGTACCCCGTGGGTGCCGGTCGTCCCCACCGTCGCGGTGCTGCTGTGTCTGCTGCTGGTGGGCAATCTGCCACTGATCACCTGGGCCCGGTTCGTGGGCTGGATGGCCGCCGGACTGCTGATCTACCTCTGCTGGGGCCGCCGGCACAGCAAGGTGGCCACCGGTGAACTCGCCACCGGGGCCACGCCGGGGACGGCCGAGGAGCACGACCTGGCCGGGGGCCGGAAAACCTCATCCGCGCCCTGACGGCCCCCGTCCGCTCGCGGCGACCGGCGGCAGCGCCGCCGGTACCCCGAAGACGCGCTCCCCCGGCGCCCCGCCCCGCAGCAGCGCCGCCCCCAGCGGGGTCAGCGTGTGCAGGACGGCGCTGCCCTGGCGCAGGGTGTGCACCAGGCCCGCCTCGCGCAGCACACTGGCGTGCTGACTGGCCGAGGCCAGCGATACGCCCACCCTGCGGGCGAGTTCACTGGTCGTACAGCCGCCGCCGACCTCCAGCAGCACCGCGGAGCGGGTCTGCCCGACCAGCTTGCCGAGCGTCTGGGCGGACCCGGACCCGGACCCTGCCCCGGCTCCGGCCCCCGACGTCACGGCGGGCCGCTGCTCGGGGCGGGGAATCAGACCGCGCCGGGCGTGTTCGACGGGGTAGACCAGCACGGGCGTCAGATCCGGGTTCCGGAAGGTCACCGGCGTACCCCGGCAGAAGAACGACGGCAGCAGCAACAACCCCCGCCCCCGCAGCCACAGATCGCGGTCCACCGGATAGTCCACCTCCAGCACCGGCGCCCGCCACCGCATCGTCGGCGGCAGCGAGCCCAGCAGCCCGTCGGCGCCCCCGTCCAGCAGGGCCCGGCCCCGGGCCACCCGGTCGGCCTCGATCCGGGCCTGGATATGCGGCCAGTACGGGGCGACGGCGGCCTGATGGTAGGCGCGCAGCGTGCTGATCAGCCGGTCCAGCGATCTCCGTTCGCCCTGCGCCAGGTCCCGTATCCACCCCGGGAGCGTCCGGGCCGCCGGAAGCCCGGCCAGCTCCGAGTGCAAGCGCTCACCCGAGATGGCACGCAGCGCGGACATCGCGGCATCGCAACCGATTACCCCTTCGGCGGGTGTCAGGAAGTCCGGGAAATAGCCGCGCGACGGAATGAGCGGCGCAAGCAGCCGCGCTTCGCCGTTGAGTCGGTTTCGCGCCTCGGAACGCCATTTCCCGTATACGGTCTCGGCCCGGTTCTCCCGCAACCTATGGAAACTTAAAACGGTTTCCCAGAGTGCGTCCGGGCGGACCGCCATCCGCAGCCGGGCCAGATCGAGTTCACTGAAATGAACACGGAGCACCAGACCCCCACACGTGCCATTGCGACCGCCCCCCGATCACCGTTGAGTATGCACGCTGGCACGGTCAGTCACCACGCCCTTTTAGCCAGATGTGAAACGGGAGGCGGCGCGGAGCCCGGAAGAGGAAAGCTGTTCCCCAGGAAAACCGGGGGCCACCGGGAAAGAACTTCCGGGGGCTGTCCGGAATTCAACAGGCGGTGCTCAGAGCCAGTTTGCTCGTTCCCGTGGGGGGTGACGAGTACGTTACGGCGACTGGGCACTTGTGTTGCCGCACGTAGCCGATGCGCGCGGCAACAGCTCCCGTGGGGGGAGTGAGAGGGGGCGGCACCTCCGCACAAGGTGCCGCCCCCTTTGAGATCCGGGATGCCCACGACGGGCGCGTCAAGGAGGCGCGACGGCCGCCACCGGAATGGGGCCTATCAGCCGCACGCGTGGCGTCGGGCGCGGGTACCGTTCTGAGTGTCGAGGCCAGAACGGAGTTCACCATGCCGCAGAGCCATGAGGAACACACCGGCGCACGCATCGCTCGCACCCGCCGTGAACGCTCCCTGACCCAGCAAGGCCTGGCCATGCGCGCCAACGTCTCGAAATCCCTGCTGTCCAAGGTCGAGTGCGGCCAGCGGCCCGCCTCGCCCTCACTCATCGCGGCCTGCGCACGCGCGCTCAGCGTGACCACCTCGGATCTGCTCGGCCAGCCCTACACCCAGGAGCTTCGGCGCGAGCGGCTCGACGAGGTCATACAGCCCATCCGGGTCAGCATGGAGAACTGGGACATCCCCCTCGACTGGCAGGTGCCGGCCCGTCCGGTCGCGCTCATCCGTGCCGACATGGAGAAGGTCCTGGTGCAGCGGCGGCAGGCCGAGTACCTGCCCATGGCTGTCGACCTCCCGGCGCTCATCGACGAATGCGTGCAGGCCATCCACACCACCAGCGGCGAGCAGCGGCGGCAGGCCCATGAGTGCCTGGCCTGGGCGTTCCGGTGCGTCTTCACGCTGGCCTGGTCCTTCGGCTATGTGGACCTGGCCACCGTCGCCCTGCAACGACTGGACTGGGCGGCCCCGCGCGCCGACGAACCGGGCCTTGCCGCCATGTACGGCTACCTGCGCGCCCAGACCACTCTCTCCTCCAGCCGATACGACCTGGGCATGCGCGTCGTGGACAGCACACTCCGGGACCTGGCAGGCCAGGACGCCCGGAGCCCGCGCGGCCTCGCCGCGATGGCCGGTGTCCTTCAGCTGCGGGCGGCTGTGATCGCCGGCCGGATGAAGGACCCCGACCAGGTCGAGGCCCGTGTGACCGAGGCCCGCGAACTGGCCCGACGAACCGGCGAGACCGCGGCCTACGGCGTGGGCTGGGGACCGACGAATGTCGGCGTCCACGCCGTCGCGATCGCCTGCGACCTGGAGGAGTACGACCAGGCCGTCCAACTGGCGGACGGCGTACGGTTCCCCAAGCGCTGGGACCGGTCCCGGGCAGGCCATCACTGGCTGGACCTGAGCAGGGCCAACGTATGGACCGGCGATTCGACACAGGCCCTCGACTGCCTCCAGAAGGCGCGCCGGACGGCACCACAGCAGACGCGGTACCACCCCACGACCCGCGAGGTGGTCATCGCCCTGCGGTCACGTGAGCGGTCGCGCGGCGGCGAACTCGCCGAGTTCGCCGCCTGGATCGGCCTGTAGCACGGACAATCGCCACCAAGTTGCACAGTTCAGTGCAACGTGACACCTCGCCAGGTCGGCACGATGTGACGGTCAGAACACAGACCGTGCACGGAGCCGACCATGACGACGCCCAGAACCCTGCCGTGGACACCGCCGAACACCGAGGACATCGTGCCCTTACCGGTAGGCAGATGGTGGGACGCCGTCTCCGCGCCCACCACCGTCGCGGACCGCGCGCTGGAGCTGCTGGGCCGGGACTCGGGCGCGGTCATCCAGGACGACACCTACGGCAAGACCTACTGGCTGATCCGCACCAACACCGCCCGCAGCTGGTGCCTGCGCCAGATCCGCGTCCTCACCGAACTCGCCGACGAAAGCACCCTCCTCGGCGTACCGCCCGCCACATGGGGACCCGAGCACCCAACGCACTGGCGGATCCCGCTCGGCCCCGACCGGTATCTCACCGACCCCGACCACCTGGTCCCCGCCCTGCGCCGGGCCGTCGATGACGTACTCGGCCCCGTCCCAGAAGGCCGCCAGCTCTGCTACCGCTGCCAGTTACCCACCGACGAACCGGTCCTGCTCACGATGGAGCACAGCGGCAGCGTCGCCAGCGCGACCATCTACGCCTGCCCCACCCACGCCCGGGACTACCCACGCGACGCGGTAACCCGAGCCGCCGCCATCCACCGAGCCCTCGACCAGGGCAGAACCCGATGACAGCCGCCGAGCACACACCGGAGCACACCACCGACCCGTTCTCCGACCAAGCCTGGCGCACCGCCATCGAACACGCCGCGGGCTGCCCGGCCTGCCGCACACCCGGCGCCGAATGCGCAACCGGTGAGCGGCTGCTCCGCGCCTACGAAGCGGCCACGCGGCAGGCGCGGTCGGCGGAAGCCGTGTGAGCCACCGCCGACCGACGAATGAGGGGGCGGCACCTCCGCACAAGGTGCCGCCCCCTTTGAGATCCGGAGCCGATGCCGGGGGTGAGGGTGGGTGTTTCCCGGCGTCGGCTCCGGTGGCCTGATCGGCTGGCGGCTACCGCCCGTTCGCCGCCGCGCGGCCGGCCTCCAGGCGGGCCACGGGGATGCGGAACGGGGAGCAGGAGACGTAGTCCAGGCCCACCTCGTGGAAGAAGTGGACGGACTCCGGGTCGCCGCCGTGCTCACCGCAGACGCCCAGCTTGAGGTCGGGGCGGGTGGCGCGGCCCGCCTGGGCGGCGTCGCGGACGAGGGAGCCGACGCCGTCCTTGTCGATGGTCTCGAACGGGCTGACGCCGAAGATGCCCTTCTCCAGGTAGGCGGTGAAGAAGCTGGCCTCGACGTCGTCGCGGGAGAAGCCCCAGACGGTCTGGGTGAGGTCGTTGGTGCCGAAGGAGAAGAAGTCGGCGGACTCGGCGATCTGAGCGGCGGTCAGCGCGGCGCGCGGCAGCTCGATCATGGTGCCGAGGGTGAGCTTGAGGTCCACGCCCCGGGCCTGCTCGACCTCCGCGATAACCCGCTCGGCCTCCTCGCGGACGATCTCCAGCTCCTGGACCGTGCCGACCAGCGGAATCATGATCTCGGCCCGCGGGTCGCCCTTGGCGTTGCGGCGCTCGGCGGCGGCCTCGGCGATGGCCCGCACCTGCATGGCGAACAGACCGGGGATGACGAGTCCGAGGCGTACACCGCGCAGGCCCAGCATCGGGTTCTGCTCATGGAGCCGGTGCACGGCCTGGAGCAGTCGCAGATCGTTCTCGTTGTGGTCCTTGCGGGACTCGGCGAGGGCGACGCGCACCGACAGCTCGGTGATGTCGGGCAGGAACTCGTGCAGCGGCGGGTCGAGCAGCCGGACGGTGACCGGAAGTCCGTCCATCGCCTCGAAGAGCTCGACGAAGTCGTTCTTCTGGAGCGGCAGCAGCTCGCCCAGCGCCGTGTCCCGCTCGTCCTCGGTGTGGGCGAGGATCAGCCGCTCGACCTTCTCCCGGCGCTCGCCGAGGAACATGTGCTCGGTGCGGCACAGCCCGATGCCCTGGGCGCCGAACCGCCGGGCGCGGGCGGCGTCCTCGGCGTTGTCCGCGTTGGCCCGTACGCGCAGTCGGCGTACTCGGTCCGCGTACGCCATGATCCGGTGCACCGCGCCCACCAGCTCGTCCGCGTCGTCGGCGCCCGCGTGCATCCGGCCCTCGAAGTACTCCACGACCGGCGAGGGCACCACGGGCACCTCGCCGAGGTAGACCTTGCCGGAGGAGCCGTCGATCGAGACGACGTCGCCCTCCTCGATCACGATCCCGTCCTTGCCGTCCCGCCCGGGGACGGTCATCCGGCGCCGCTTGGTGTCGACCTCGAGCTCCTCGGCGCCGCACACACAGGTCTTGCCCATGCCGCGGGCGACGACGGCGGCGTGGGAGGTCTTGCCGCCGCGCGAGGTCAGAATGCCCTCCGCGGCGATCATGCCGTCGAGGTCGTCGGGGTTGGTCTCGCGGCGGATGAGGATGACCTTCTCGCCCGAACGCGACCATTTGACGGCGGTGTACGAGTCGAAGACGGCCTTGCCGACGGCGGCGCCGGGGGACGCGGCGATGCCCCGGCCGATCTTCTGGACGGTGTCGCCGGAGGCGACCTCGTGGTCGAAGCGCGGGAACATCAGCTGCGCGAGCTGCGCCCCGTTGACCCGGCGCAGCGCCTCGGCCTCGTCGATCAGCCCCTGGTCGACCAGCTGGGTGGCGATCCGGAAGGCGGCTCCGGCGGTGCGCTTGCCGACGCGGGTCTGGAGCATCCACAGCTTGCCGCGCTCGATGGTGAACTCGATGTCGCACAGGTCCTTGTAGTGCGTCTCGAGGGTTTCCATGATCTGCATCAGCTGGTCGTAGGACCGCTGGTCGATCTGCTCGAGGTCGGCGAGGGGCACCGTGTTGCGGATGCCCGCGACCACGTCCTCGCCCTGGGCGTTCTGGAGGTAGTCGCCGTAGACGCCCTGGTGGCCGCTGGCCGGGTCGCGGGTGAAGGCGACGCCGGTGCCCGAGTCGGGGCCGAGGTTGCCGAAGACCATGGAGCAGATGTTGACCGCGGTGCCGAGGTCGTGGGGGATGCGCTCCTGGCGGCGGTAGAGCTTGGCGCGGTCGCCGTTCCAGGAGTCGAACACGGCTCGTACGGCGAGGTCCATCTGCTCGCGCGGCTCCTGGGGGAAGCCCCGGCCGGTCTCCTTGGCGACGATCTCCTTGAACTCGCCGACCAGCTTCTTGAGGTCGGCCGCGTCGAGGTCCACGTCGACGGTGACGCCCTTGGCGTGCTTGGCCTGCTCGATGGCCTCCTCGAAGAGGTCGCCGTCCACGCCGAGCACGGTCTTGCCGAACATCTGGATGAGGCGCCGGTAGGAGTCCCAGGCGAACCGGTCGTCACCCGCCTGCGCGGCAAGCCCGGCCACGGACTGGTCCGAGAGGCCGATGTTGAGGACGGTGTCCATCATCCCGGGCATCGAGAACTTGGCACCGGACCGTACGGATACGAGGAGGGGGTCGTCCGCCTGGCCGAGCTTCTTGCCCATCTTCGCTTCGAGGGCGTCGAGGTGCGCACTCACCTCGTCGCGCAGGGCCGGGGGCTCCGCACCGCTGTCCAGGTAGACCTTGCAGGCCTCGGTGGTGATGGTGAAGCCCGGTGGCACGGGGAGACCGAGATTGGTCATCTCGGCGAGGTTGGCTCCCTTTCCGCCGAGCAGGTCCTTGAGATCCTTGTTGCCCTCGGTGAAGTCGTAAACGAACTTCTGCTGATCTTGTGTTTCCGGCACGGGACTCGATCTCCTCGGCTCGGCTGCCCTGACGGCGGGGAGCGTACCCAGATCAAAGGCCTCTGAGCAGGTCCACTCCACCGTCATACGGCTGTAACCACCCGCCTGCCACGTGTTCGAAAGTGCGGCGCCCGAACGAGACTCTTATGAGATGCCTTCAAGCCTCGAACACACACCCACCCTCCGCCCGTGATGGACGCTTGGAATTTCACTATACGTAACCGATGGTTCGAGGTGTCGAACATCAAGTAGGTGGCACTGAGTGCCACGCATTGGAGAGGTGAGCACAGTGGGAAGCCATTGGTTCACCCCTCAGTTGCCGCTCATCTGAGCGAAGACCTGATCAGAGTGGCGAGAATCACGCCTTGTCATGGCCCATTGTCTCGCCTTTTGGATACAACGAGCGGGGGCAACGCTCAGATGAGCGACACGCCGAGACGGGTGGCCGACCACGTCCGCGAAGGGAGAGGGGCGGCTCCGCCGCGGTCCCCTGATACGGCCATTCGCAGCGTCAGGGGGCCGGGGTCCGCCCTCCTCGGCGAACGAATCGCGCCATATTTCAGGACGCCTGGTCGTCCCCGGGCTCCCGCAACCCGGCGAGGGCCTCGCGGGTCCTCACGG
Source organism: Streptomyces javensis (assembly GCF_039525925.1). Lineage (NCBI taxonomy): Bacteria > Bacillati > Actinomycetota > Actinomycetes > Kitasatosporales > Streptomycetaceae > Streptomyces > Streptomyces javensis. The sequence continues at coordinate 141,305 of NZ_BAAAIF010000010.1, forward strand.
TGCAGTTGTGCTCGTCGCCCAGGACCCGCTCGCTGATCTCGAGCACGGCCCGCCACTCGGTCTCCGCCTCGTCGGGGCGGCCGAGACCCTTGAGGGCGATGCCGAGGTTGTGGCGGGTCCAGAGGGTTCCGGTGTTCTCCGCGCCCAGCACGCGGAGCCGCCCCCTGATCGTCTCCCTGATCTCCCGCTCGGCCTCCGCGAACCGGCCGAGCTTGTTGAGCACGTACCCCCAGCTGTGCCGCGCGGCCAGCGTCGCCTCGGCCTCGGCGCCCAGCGCCCGGACACGCCCCTCGACCACCTGGCGGAATTCCGCCTCGGCCTCCTCGTAGCGTTCCTGATCGCGCACCAGCGCCGCCAGGTTCAGACGGGTCGTCAGCGCGAGCGGGGCGTCCCTGCCCAGGACCCGGGCCTCCGCCTCCACCACGACGCGGTACTCGGCCTCGGCCTCCTCCCGGCGTCCCAGGTTGGCCAGGGCCCTGGCCCGGCCGCCCCGGGTCATGAGGGTCGACTGCTTGTCCGGTCCGAGGACGCGGAGCCAGTCGTCGAGCACGTCCGTGTACTCCGCCAGCGCCTCCTCGTTCAGCCCCGCCAGCCTCATGCTGGTCGCCAGGCAGTAGCGCGTGCTCAGGACGTTGGAATGGTCCTCTCCGAACACCGGGATCTGCTGCTCCAGGAGGTCGCGGTAGATCGGGCGCGCTTCGTCGTACCGCCCCTGGTCCTCCAGGAGGAACGCGCGCAGCCGCTGGGCGATGAGCGAGTCGTCGTGCCATTTGCCGAGCGTGCCGACCGTCTCCTCCACCAGCGTGTCGAGCTCGGCCGCCGCCTCGGCGTACCGGCTCAGGGCGCGCAGCCGGTGGATGCGGTTGCGGCGCGCGCGGCGGATCCGCCAGTTCCACGGTTTCAGGCCCGCGGAGGTCCGCTCGACCAACTCCCGCCACAGCGCCTCGGCCTCTTCGTTGCGCTGTCTGGCGTCCAGGAGCTCGCCGAGGGCGAACTCCGCCGTCAGCAGCGCGTCGTCCACGTCCGACTCCGCCGAGCGGCAGTCCTCGACCACCGACCGCAGCTCGGCCTCGGCCTCGTCGTACAGCCCGTGCCTGCGCAGCGCGACGGCCAGCCAGACCCGCGGGGTCACGGTCCTGACATGCCTGGGGCCGTCCAGCTCCAGCCGCCCGGCGGCCACGGCCCGGAACTCCCGCGCGGCCTCCTCCGGGCGCCCGAGGTCCACCAGTACCCGCCCATAGACCTGGCGCCGGGACAGGACCTCCGTCCGATGGTCGCCGCCCATCCGCCGGTCCCACGCGTCGAGCAGCGTGCGGGACTCCTCCGCCGCCGCCTCCAGCCGCCCCGCGTCGTACAGCAGGTCCACGAGGTAGCTGCGGGCGAAGAGCGTGTAGTCGTGCTCCTCGCCGTGCACCCGTGCCGAGACCGCGACCACCGCCCGCAGCTCGCGCTCCGCCTCCTCGTACTCCCCCAGCTTGTTCAGGGTGAGCGCCAGATGCCCACGGAGGTTGCGGGATTCGAGGTCCTCGGCAGACCTCAGCCCCGCGATCTGCTCCCGTGCCGCCTCCCTCAGCTCATCGGCGTAGGCCCCCCACCCGGCCCTGACCAGCTCATAGCCCAAGCCGGGCAGGAACCGCACGCCCCACCAGCCGGACTCCTCGTTCCGCTCGTCGGCGTTGTCCAGCACCTGGTCGACCTGATAGCTCACCGACCTCGGCAGCCGCTCATCCGCCCCGATCCGCCGCACCAGCGCGATCATCAGCGGCTGGACCCGTTCGGAGGTGTAGGACCGGGGCGGGACTTCGCGCGTCGGGGGCGGGGCGGCCGGTTCGGGCGGCTGCCGTACGGGCTCCTCCCGCTCCGGCGGCTCCTCCTCCGCCGCGTCCTCCAGCAGCCCGAGCCGCGACAGCAGCTCCGGTGACGCCGCCGCGAACGGAAGGGCCTCCTCGGCGAGGCGGGAATCCCCGTGGTCGCCCGAGAGCCGGGCGCGGAACTCGGGGCCGCTGCCCTGGCGGTGCAGCAGGAACTCGGTGACCTGCGCCGCCGTCTCCAGCGCGTCCGACGTCCGGACCGCGTCCAGCAGCAGATCCGCGACGCCGGACTGGAACTCGTACTCCTCCGCGCTCCCCTCCCGTCGGCGCAGCAGCCCGCCCAGGAACACCTCGGCCAGCTGCGCCGGGTGGAAGCGCTCCGCACGGCCCGCGCCCGCCTGGTGGATCAGCCGCATCACCGGCAGCGTCAGCGGATGGACCGTGGCCAGCGCCCCGGCCAGGCGCTGGGCCTCGGGCGAGGCGGCGGCCCGGAAGTGGCGCAGCCGCTCCTCGGCCGTCGGCTCGGGAACCTGGGCCGTGGCCCGCGCGGTCACCGGCTTCTCGGCACCGTCCAGCAGCATCACCGGCAGCGGCTCACCGCCGCCACCCGTACCGGTGAGCGCCGCCCACGCGCCCAGCTCGCCCTCGGCCAGCTCCAGCACGGGCACCGGTGTCATGCCGTCGTACGACACCAGGCCGAGCGGCAGCACCGGGTGGCGCACCGACAGGGCGCGGCCCGGCGCGCCCTCGCGGCCGCCCGCGTCGACCAGCAGCCGCTGGGTGGGCATACCGCGCTCCGGCCACATCCGCGCGGGCAGCGGCTGGAGCACCGCCACCGGTGAGTGGCGGGCCCAGCGGCGCAGCAGCCGCGGAATCGCGCCACCGCGCCACCCCGGGCCCACCCCGTCCGAGAGGACCAGCATCACGGTGCGGCCGGAGGTGTCGGTGAGCTGGCGGGCGGTGCGGCGCGGGGCGCCGGGGGCGTACGGGCGCGCCCTGAGCACCGGTCGGTCCTCGTCGGCGCTGTCCAGGCCGTAGGTCCGTACGGAGCGGAAGGCGCCCTGACGCTCCAGCAGTCCGCGCACCTCGGCGGCGAGCTGCTGCCACAGCACCATCGACGGGCCGTCGTCCACGATGAGCGCGACGCTCAGCCAGCGCTCCGGGCGGGGGCGCAGCACCACGTCCGGCAGACCGGTTTCGGCGATCCACTCGGCGGTGGCGGTCTCGTCGACGCGGAAGGACGTGCGGGACGGCACGCTGCGCCGCAGCGGCCGCAGCGCGCGGGACAGCCGGCGTGTCCCGGGGAGCGCCCGGACGCCCCGGACGCCGACGGCACGCGCCGGGCGGGCCGCGGCGGGGCGGGCGCCGCCGGGGGCGCGGAGCCGGGCGGGGACGAGGGGCCCTGGCTCGGGTTCGCCGGAGGTGAGCGCCCCGGGGAGCTGCCGCTGGGCGCCCTTCGCCTCGTCCTCGCCGTCGGCCGCGCCGGAGACGGGTGCGGCGGAACGCCGGGACGGCGGCGGTGCGTCGCCGTCCCCCTCGCCCCGCGCCGCGGCGGTGGTCGCGGCGAACCACAGGACGTCGCGCAGCTCCACCTCGGAGAGCTCGACCCCCGCGTCCTCCAGCAGGGCGCACAGCCGCTCGATCATTGCGCGTCGACTTCGTTCAGCGAGCGGAACAGCTTGTCGAGGACGTCCTGGTCGACCCGCACCCCGGAGGAGCGCAGCCGGACCGCGTTGAGCAGCTGGTCGGTGGCCAGCTCCCGCTCGTTGCGCCGGGACACGAAGTCGGCGATCAGCTCCTGGGCCCGTGCGCCGACCTCCTCGCCCAGATGCATGGTGACGATCCGCTGGAGCTGCGCCTCGTCGGGCTGCTTGAGGTCGAGCCGGACGCAGCGGCGCAGAAACGCCGGGGGGAACTCGCGCTCACCGTTGCTGGTGATGACGACGACGGGGAAGACGGAGCAGCTGACCCAGCCGCTGGTGATCCCGACCTTCTCCCGGGAGCCGGCGTACTGCACCTGGACCGTCCTCCCCTCCCCCAGCCGGGCCAGCTCCGGAATCTCGAACTCACCCTCCTCGAAGACCGTGAGGAGGTCATTGGGCAGGTCGACATCGCCCTTGTCGAGCTCGTCCACGAGCAGCACCCGCGGCTTGTCGGCCGGGAGCAGCGCGGTGCCGAGGGCGCCGAGCCGCAGATAGTCGCCGATGTCCGGCTCGGTCCCTGCGGTCTCGTCGGCGCGCCGCTTGAGGGAGGCCTCGCGCAGCCTGCCCACCGCGTCGTACGAGTACAGGCCCTCGGTGAGCGTGGAGCGGCTGTTGACCGGCCAGTGCAACACCTCGCCCAGCATCAGCTCGCGGGCGATGGCGTGGGCCAGAGTCGACTTGCCGGTGCCGGGACGGCCGGTGACCAGCAGCGGGCGGTGCAGATGCAGCGCCATGTTGACGACGTCGCGGTCCTCGTCGGAGATCAGATACGGCAGCGGCCGCTCCTTGTCCCGGCGCCGCGCGTCATCGCCGAAGCGCCGCCACGGCGGGGCGGCGGGCCAGGTCTCCACCTCGTGGGGCCGGGTGTCGCCGCCCTGGAAGAGCCTCCAGTCCTGTGCCATCTTCTTCGTCTCTCCTCAGGGTGCGGACAGGTCGAGCCGGTCGGGGAGCGGGCGGTGCGGATCGTCCCACAGAAGGGCCATCTGGCCGCCGTGGTGGCTCTTGTAGGGGTCGCTGTCGGAGCGGAGTTCGCGCAGCCGCTGGGGAAGGGAGCTCAGGGGCCGCTCCGCGCCGAGCAGCTCGCGTATCTCGTCCTCCGCTATGGACGGTTCCGCCTCACCGTGCCAGACGAGGACGGGCACCCCGCCGAACAGACAGGCGTTGAACAGGTCCGCACGGGCCCGCGAGGGGGTGGTCGTCAGCGCGCCCGGGGTGTCCATGGACTGCTGGACGACGCGGTACACCTCGCCGCAGTCCATATGGCCCGGCAGCCAGCGCAGCTCCTGGGTGCCGGCGGTGCCGACCCGGCTCCAGCGGCGCTTCCACAGGTCGTGGCGCTGGGGTTCGCGGAATTCGGTGCAGCGCATGACGACCGGATAGTCCGTGCCCAGATGGCGCTTGACGGGCCGGGCGAACTGCCATTGGTGCACGGCCAGTTCGAGGTCGGTGGCGGAGACGAAGAACTCCAGCAGGGTGTCCGGGGCGTAGGTCTGGGCGGACAGCAGGGCTTCGAGGCCGCCCCGTATCTCGTCCAGGGACGCGGGGGTGTCCACCTTGGCCAGGGCGTGGACGTCCTCGCCGCGCCGCGTCCACACCTCGTACGCCCGCCGCTGGCCGGGTCCGCTGGACGGGTGGAGCCGGATCTGGATGCTCCCCCGGCCACCGCCGGGGGATGCCCCCTGGCCCTGGGCGAGCCCGGCCGCCTTGACGGCCTCCGCGTACTCCATGGCCTCGCCGCGCCGCTCCATCAGCTGGCCCTTCAGCCCCAGCCGTTCGGCGCACCGCAGCGACCAGGTACGCAGATCGGCGGCGACCGGACCGTCGTCGACGGCCGCGAAGCGCTCCACGACCCTGAGCAGTTGGGGAAGCCGGTCCGGTTTGGGCAGCAGCTCCTCCAGCGCGTCGGCGAGCCGGGCCGGATCGTGGAACGCCGGATCGATGAGGCCGAACAGCGCGCGGGCCTCCTCGGCGACGTCGTACCGGCCCCGCCCGTCCAGCCGCCCCAGCAGCGCGACCAGCTCCACGTACTCGGCGCGGGTCAGCCACTTGTTCTGGAGGGCGCGGCATGCGTCACGGATCTCCGGACGGACCGGGGCCCGTGCGCTGAGCTCGGCGAGGAGGGTGACGGTGCCGTGCGGGTTCTCCAGCGCCCAGTCGACCAGCTCCTCGGCCGAGAGGGACCTCGTGCCGGGCGGGGCGGTGGTGAACTGCGCGCACAGCCGGGCGGCGACCCTCGCCGCCGCTCCGGCCGGATCCGCCCCGAGCAGCGCCGCCACCTCCCAGACGAGCGTCTCCCGGAACCGCCGCTTCTTCGGATCGACGGTCGCCGCGGGCGGGCCGAGCCGGACCGTCCGCTCCTGCTGCTCCCAGTTGATGACGTGCATCGTCGGGTGCTGCCGGCTGCTCCCGGTCTCGCGCATCCGCGCGAACTCGTCCTGTACGGCCCTCCCGACCTGGTCCAGGTCCAGCGCCGCTCCGGCGCCGCCCGCCGCTTCGAGCTGCCGCAGCAGGACGGAGGTGAAGCGCCCGGCCCCCTCCTGCTCCATGGCGACGGCCCCGGCCTGGCAGGCGCGCATCCAGAAGACCGGCCGCTCGGATCGGGTCTGGGGGTCCTTGGTGAGCGGCTGCGGGTCGTCGGCCAGTTCGTGGAGGTGGGGCGGAAGGGCCCGTCGGCAGGCGTCGATGACCACGGTGACCCGGTCCACCGCGTCCCAGGGCAGATGCTCGGTGCGCGCCAGGGTGATCAGGCTGTCGGCGTCCAGCCCCTGGAGATCGGTGTCGTGGGTTTCGGGAAACAGCAGGCTCCACCGGCCGTCCCGTGCCTGCACCCCGTGGCCGGCCCAGTAGATCCACAGCCAGTCGGCGTCGATCTCGCGCAGCCCCTCCCGGAAGACCTCGCGTACGTCGGCGCGCTCCGCCGGGCGGTAACCGGGGTGTGCCGCCTCCAGGGCCGCCCTGTTGTGTTCCATGGGCGAGGCCAGTAACTGGATGTTCTCCGGCGGTACGCCCCGCCCGGTCAGCCACGTCCGCATCCCGAGGGCATCGTGCACCGGCCCGTCGAGGTTCATGGCGTCGCTGCCGCGGTACCGCTCGACCGCCACGATCACGGCATGGGTGCGGCGCCAGTCGTGCTCCACCGCTGTCACTTCGGCAGCTCCGGGGCCAGCAGGTCGTACAGCCGCTGGTGGGCGAAGTACGAGGTGTGGGCGCGCGGGAAGGGCTGGCGGGTGTTGACGCGCAGATCGGTGACCCGGTCGGGGAAGACCTTCTCCCCGACGAAGCCGAGCAGATCCTGCTCGTCGTAGACGTTGATCCAGCGGGGGAAGGCGCGCGGCAGCGGTTCCTCGCGGCGCAGTGCGGTGAGCGCGTCCAGCTCGTAGAGGAACGGCGCCTGGGAACCGACTGTCACCAGCAGCTCCACCCCGGCGGGCGGATCGGGTTCGGCCAGCAGATCGACACAGGCGATACCGCCGAGGCTGTGGGCGAGCAGCACCACCGGCCCGTCCCCCGCCTCGACCGCGTCGCGCACCGCCGTACGGATCGCGGCACGCACCCCGGCGCCGCGCACCTGGTAGCGGAGGATGTCGCCACTGGCCGGGACGGCTCCCTCGGTGATGCCGCCACGGAAGGTGTGGGCCAGTGAGGAGAGCGGCGAGAGGTAGGAGTTGAGCGCCCGTACGGCCACGCCCTTGGCGGCGCGGACGGCGAATCCGGCCCGGTCGGTGCCGCCCAGCCGATCGGTGAGCACGCCGACGACGGTGTCCCGGTCGGCGCCGTCCACCGCGAGCGGTTCGCCGTCGCCCCGCGGGCCCTCGGCCCGCTGGACGGCCAGTGCGTACACGGCGCGGGCCGCGATGGGCCCGATGCCGTCGGCGGGCGGAGTGCCGCCGAGGGTGCGGGAGATCTCCTGGGCGACGCGGCCACCGGCCGCACCGAGGTGCGGTGCGAGGTCGGACACCAGCTCGTCCAGGCTTCCCCCGCCGTCGGCCACCCCCTCCAGGTTCAACCCGCGCGCCGTGTCGGCGACGACCTGCCAGGGGTCCTGACGGCCGGGCGCGAAACCGGCCCGCGAGCCGCCGCCGCGCCGCGCCTTCGCCACCTCCGCGAACTCCCGCAGCTCCGCGAGCGGATCCACCTCCAGCAGCGCCCATACGGCCAGCGGATCGTCCTCGTCCAGCGCGCCGTCACCGCCGACGCCGCGGTTCTTGGTGCGCACCGGGAGCGACGCCCCGCCGAGCCCCAGCGAGGCTCCGTGCTCCTCGCCCCAGAAACAGCGGGCGACCCGGACATCGGCTCGCACCCGCCCCAGGCCGCTCACGACCCGCGCGAAGCTCTTCTCGTACGACTTGGCCCGGACCCCCGTGCCGTGGACGAAGACGACGCTTGTCACCGATCCCCCCAGATCGTCCAGATCCCACCGCGACCACGAACCCATCACTTTAACCGGTGATGACCCCGTGTGACCCCCGGACTACCGGGCTCAGCCGCCCGAGGTGTCGAGTTCCGCGTCCGCGCCGACGCCCGCGCGGTCGTACGGGTCGTCCAGCCAGCCGTCGGGCAGCACCACGCGGTTGCGGCCCGAGGTGCGGCCGCGCGGGCCGTCGGCGCCGGGGGGCCACTCCTGGTCCAGGTCCAGCTCGGCCAGCAGGGCGTCCAGCTCGGCGAGGGACGAGGTGATCGCCAGCCGCTTGCGCATCTCCGAGCCCACCGAGAAGCCCTTGGTGTACCAGGCGACATGCTTGCGGAAGTCGATCACGCCGCGCTCCTCGTCCTCCAGCCACTCGGCGAGCAGCTCGGCGTGGCGGCGCATCACGGCCGCGACCTCCTTCAGGGTCGGCCGCGCGGGGCTCACGCCACCGCCCGGTTCGAACGCGGCCACCAGGTCGCCGAAGAGCCAGGGCCGCCCCAGGCAGCCGCGCCCCACGACCACGCCGTCACAGCCCGTCTCGCGCATCATCCGGACCGCGTCGTCGGCGGACCAGATGTCGCCGTTGCCCAGCACCGGGATCTCGGGGACGGCCTCCTTCAGCCGGGCGATCGCCTCCCAGTCGGCGGTGCCGCCGTAGTGCTGGGCCGCGGTGCGGCCGTGCAGGGCGATCGCGGTCACGCCCTCCTCGACGGCGATCCGGCCGGCGTCGAGGAAGGTGATGTGGTCGTCGTCGATGCCCTTGCGCATCTTCATGGTCACCGGCAGCGGGCCCGCGGCGGTCACGGCCTCGCGCAGGATCGAGCGCAGCAGGTGCCGCTTGTACGGGAGCGCCGAGCCGCCGCCCTTACGGGTCACCTTGGGCACCGGGCAGCCGAAGTTGAGGTCGATGTGGTCGGCGAGGTCCTCGTCCACGATCATCTGGACGGCCTTGCCGACGGTCACCGGGTCCACCCCGTACAGCTGGATGGAGCGCGGCTTCTCGGTGCCGTCGAAGTGGATCAGCCGCATCGTCTTGGCGTCCCGCTCCACCAGCGCCCGGGTGGTGATCATCTCACTGACGAACAAGCCCTTGCCACCCGAGAACTCCCTGCACAGGGTGCGGAACGGAGCGTTGGTGATCCCGGCCATCGGTGCCAGGACGACGGGCGGCTGGACCGTATGGGGTCCGATCCGCAGCTGCGTCCGCTCCGTGTGCGGCGTCTGCGGCGATTGCGTCATGGGATCAGCTTCCTCGTGCGTACTACGGTGGGAGGGCGGGGCCGATCTCTTATTGTCCCGCACCCGCGGGAGGGAACGTGTCCCGCACCCGCGAGAGGGAACTTCTCCCGCACCCGCGAGAGGGATCGACAGGGCGGTGATGACCGCCGCACCGACGGTATCGATGTAGCGTTCAACCATGCGTGAGCTCAGCCATCGGCGGCGCATGCTTGTGCTGGCGATCTGCTGCATGAGCCTGCTGCTCGTCAGCCTCGACAACACGGTCCTCAATGTCGCGCTGCCCTCGATACGGAGTGATCTGCACGCCTCCGTCTCGGGGATGCAGTGGACGATCGACGCCTACACCCTGGTCCTCGCCGCCCTGCTGATGCTCTCGGGGTCGACGGCCGACCGGGTGGGGCGCAAGCGCACCTTCCAGACCGGGCTGGTGATCTTCACCCTCGGCTCGGGGCTGTGCAGCCTCGCGCCCAATCTGGAGACGCTGGTCCTCTTCCGGATGGTGCAGGCGATCGGCGGTTCGATGCTCAACCCCGTCGCCATGTCGATCATCACCAACGTCTTCACCGAGCCCAGGGAGCGGGCCCGCGCCATCGGGGCCTGGGGCGGGGTCGTCGGCATCAGCATGGCGGCCGGGCCGATCGTGGGCGGGCTGCTGGTGGAGTCCGTCGGCTGGCGCTCGATCTTCTGGATAAACATTCCGGTCGGGCTCGCGGCGCTGCTCCTCACCGCCCGTTACGTCCCCGAGTCGCGCGCCCCCAGGCCGCGCCGGGCCGATCCCGTCGGCCAGCTGCTGGTCATCGCGGTGCTGGGCACCCTCACGTACGCGATTATCGAGGCGCCGGACCGCGGCTGGGACTCGCCGCTGATCGCGACCTGTGCGGGGATCGCGGCCCTGGGGCTGCTCACGCTGATCCGCTACGAGCGGCGGCGTGATGAACCGCTGATCGATGTGCGGTTCTTCCACAGCGCGCCGTTCAGCGGGGCGACGGTCGTCGCGGTGTGCGCCTTCGCGGCGCTCGGCGGCTACCTCTTCATGAACACGCTCTATCTCCAGGACGTGCGCGGGCTCAACGCGCTGCACGCCGGGCTGTGGATGCTGCCCATGGCGTTCATGTGCTTCGTCTGCGCGCCGCTGTCCGGACGGCTGGTGGGCGCCCGGGGGCCACGGCCGTCGATGCTGGTGGCCGGGGTGGCCATAACGGCCAGCGGGGTCCTGTTCGCGGTCTTCGACGTCCAGGCGAGCGATGCGGGGCTGCTGATCGGCTATGTGCTGTTCGGCCTCGGCTTCGGCATGGTCAACGCGCCCATCACCAATACGGCGGTCTCCGGGATGCCCCGCTCCCAGGCCGGGGTCGCCGCGGCCGTCGCCTCCACCAGCCGCCAGGTGGGCCAGTCGCTCGGTGTCGCGGTCATCGGCGCGGTGCTGGCGGCGGGCGCCGCGTCGGCGGCGGCGGGCGGAATGGGCCACGCCGCCTCGCCCGCGGCCGCCGCGTCCTTCGTGGACGCGGCCCGTCCCGCGTGGTGGATCATCGCCGCGTGCGGTGCCGTGATCCTGCTGCTGGGGCTGCTGACCACGGGCCACTGGGCCGAGAGGACGACCCGGCACGCGGCCGCGCTGTTCGAGGAGGGCAAGCCGACGGGGCAGACGTCGGCGAACGCGAAGGCGTAACGCGCGACGCGTAACGCGCAACGCGTAACGCGCGACGCGCGAGGAGGCGGCCCCGGGGCCCGGCGGATCAGACCGTCGCCGGGGTCGCCTCCTCCGTCGTGGCCTCTTCCGTCGTGGCCTCTTGCGTCGTGGCCTCTTCCGTCGTGGCCTCTTCCGCGAGCGCCAACGCGTGCAGCCGCTCCAGCCGCTCCCGCGTCTCCACGTCCGCCGGGGTGTACGTCAGCAGCTTGGAGCCCTGCTGGGGGCCGGTCCACAGGCTGGTGGAGGCCAGGCGGAGGATGCCCACCCGCGACTGGCGGTAGACCTTGATCTTGTCGCCGGGCCGGATCACCTCATGCCGCGCCCAGATCTCCCGGAACTCCGGCGAGGCCTCCTCCAGCCGCTTCACCATCGCCTTCCAGGCGGGCTCGGCCACATGCTCGGCCATCACGGCGCGGAACTTGGCCGCCATCAGCCGGATCGTCTCGTCCCGGTCCACCAGGCTGGAGCGCCACTCGTCGTTGGTGAAGGCCAGCCACAGGCAGTTGCGGTCCTCCGGCGCCACCTGGTCCAGGTCGCACATCAGCAGCCGGTAGCTGCGGTTGTAGGCGAGCAGGTCGAAGCGGCTGTTCTGGACGCAGGCGGGGAACGGCTCGAGCCGCTCCAGCATGAGCTGGAGCGACTGCGGAATGCCCGTGCACTCGCTCGCAGGGGTCGGATCGATGGCACCGGCGAGCGCGAAGAGATGGGCGCGCTCGCTGCGGTCCAGGAGCAGCGCGCGGGCGATGGCGTCGAGGACCTGCGCCGAGACATGGATGTCGCGGCCCTGCTCCAGCCAGGTGTACCAGGTCACGCCCACGGTCGACAGCTGCGCGACCTCCTCGCGGCGCAGCCCGGGGGTGCGCCGGCGGCGGCCCCGCACCAGCCCCACCTGCTCGGGGGTGATCCGCTCCCGCCGGCTGCGCAGAAACGCGGCCAGCTCGCCCCGCCGTATCTCGGCCCCCGTACTCCTGCTCTCGGCCGCGGCCGCGGCTCCGGCTGCGGCCGCGGCTCCGGCTGCGGCCGCGGTCGTCGTATCCCGCACCATCGTGGTCATGGCTCCAGGGTGCCCGAGGGCTCAGCCGGTTGCCAGGTACTTCTTGTACCAGGATAAAGACACTCTGGTACCAGTCTGAGCGTCGCGAGATCTTCGTAAGCGTGACCGAAACGCAGATATCCACGATACGTACGAGAACCGCCGCCCCGGGTGCGACGAAGACCCCCGGACGGACCCGCACCTCCTCCGGCCCCGCGCTGAGCCCCCTCGGTCTGTTCACCGTGCTGCTGGGCGCGGCGCTGCCGCTGATCGACTTCTTCATCGTCAACGTGGCCCTGCCCACCATGGACCACGACCTCCACGCCGGTCCGGCCGTGCTGGAGCTGGTGGTCGCCGGATACGGCGTGGCGTACGCGGTGCTGCTGGTCCTCGGCGGGCGGCTGGGCGACACCTTCGGGCGGCGCCGGCTCTTCCTCGCCGGGATGGCGGCCTTCGGGCTGACCTCACTGGCCTGCGGGCTCGCACCGGACGCCTGGAGCCTGGTGGGCGCCCGGGTGGCGCAGGGCGCCTCGGCCGCGCTGATGCTTCCGCAGGTGCTGGCCACGATCCACTCCTCGACCAGCGGTTCGCGCCGCGCCCGCGCGCTCAGCATGTACGGCGCGACGGCCGGTCTGTCCATGGTCGCGGGGCAGATCCTGGGCGGTGTGCTGGTGGCCGCGGACATCGCGGGCACCGGGTGGCGCGCGGTCTTCCTGGTCAATGTGCCGGTCGCGCTGATCGGGCTGGTCCTCGCGGTCCGTACGGTCCCCGAGACCCGCTCGGAGCGGCCCGCGCCGGTCGACGTGCCGGGCACCGTACTGCTGGCGCTGTCGCTGATCACCCTGATGGTGCCGCTGACCGAGGGGCGGGCGGCGGGCTGGCCGCTGTGGACCTGGCTGGGGCTGGGCGCGTTCCCGTTCGTGGCCGCCGCGTTCTACGTCGTGGAGCGGCGCGCGGACCGCACCGGGAAGACGCCGCTGCTGCCGCCGAGCCTGTTCGCCCTGCCCGGGCTGCGGCGCGGGCTGGCCATGGTGGTGCCGTTCTCGATCGGCTTCGGCGGCTTCATGTTCGTCATCGCGGTCGCCCTCCAGCAGGGGCTGCGGTACGGGCCGGTGGAGGCCGGGCTGGCGCTGGCGCCGATGGCCACGACGTTCTTCGTGGCCTCGCTGATGGGGCCGCGCCTGGTGGGCCGCTACGGCAGCCGTGTGGTGACGGCCGGTGGGCTGATCCAGGCGGTGGGCATCGCGCTGCTGATGCTGGCCGTATGGCGGGACTGGCCGGATCTGTCGCTGGCCGGACTGCTGCCGGGCGTCGCGCTGGCCGGGTTCGGACAGGGGCTCCAGCTCCCGGTGCTGATCCGGATCGTGCTGGCCGATGTGCCGAGCGAGCGGGCCGGGGTGGGGAGCGGCGTGATGGTCACCACCCAGCAGTCGGCACTGGCGCTGGGCGTGGCGACGCTCGGCACGCTCTTCCTGTCCCTGGGGCCGTCGGCGGGCATGGGTGACGCGCTGGTCATCACGCTCGCGGCCCAGCTGGGGGCGATCGCGCTGACCCTGCTGATGAGCCTGCGGCTGCCGCGCAAGGTGTCGTAGGAGGCCGCGAACACAAGCGGAACAAGAGCAACCGACAGAACAAGCGGAACGACCGAACGGGGTGACTGGTAGGCGATGACAGATATTGAAATCTGTCATCGCACATGCCATTCTCTCCTTGGACACCCCACCCGGAATCCCAAGGAGCACCCCCGTGCAGAACCGCCAGCTGGGCACCACCGGCCCTCATGTCTCCGCGATCGGCCTCGGCTGTATGGGCATGTCCGCCATGTACGGCACCGGCGTCGACCGCGCCGAGTCCATCGCCACCATCCACGCCGCACTCGACGCCGGGGTCACCCTGCTCGACACCGGCGACTTCTACGGCATGGGCCACAACGAACTGCTCATCAACGAGGCCCTGCGCACCGCCCCCGCCGCCCACCGCGAACGCGCCCTGACCAGCGTGAAGTTCGGCGCCCTGCGCGGCCCGGACGGCGCCTGGGTCGGCCACGACGGCCGCCCCGCCGCCATCAAGAACTTCCTCGCCTACTCGCTCCAGCGGCTGGGCACCGACCACATCGACATCTACCGCATCGCCCGCCTCGACCCGGCCGTCCCGATCGAGGAGACGGTCGGGGCCATCGCCGAGGCCGTACAGGCGGGTTACGTACGGCACATCGGCCTCTCGGAGGTGGGCGCCGAGACCATCCGGCGGGCCGCCGCCGTCGCCCCGATCTCGGATCTCCAGATCGAGTACTCGCTGGTCGCGCGCGGTATCGAGGACGAGATCCTGCCCGTCTGCCGTGAGCTGGGCATCGGCCTCACCCCGTACGGGGTGCTCTCGCGCGGGCTGATCAGCGGCCACTGGAACCGGGAGCGCACGACGGACGCCCAGGACTTCCGCAACAGGGCCCCGCGGTTCCAGGGCGAGAACCTCGACCGCAACCTCGAACTCGTGGAGGCGCTCCGCAAGATCGCCGACGCCAGGGGCGTCAGCGTCGCCCAGATCGCCATCGCGTGGGTGCTCGCGCAGGGCGTCCGGCGTTCCACCGCCATCGTCCCGCTCGTCGGTTCCCGCCGCCGCGACCAGTTGGCCGAGGCCCTGGGCGCGCTCGACGTTACGCTCGACGCCGACGACCTGGCCGCCATCGAGGAGGCCGTCCCGGCGGACGCCGCCGCGGGCGCCCGCTACCCGGAGGCCCAGATGGCCGCCCTCGACAGCGAGAAGAAGTAAGGGACCCGATGCCGCCGCCGCCCGAGAGCCCCCTGACGCCCGCCCGCATCCTCGAAGCCACCGAGGACGTACTGCGCCGCTACGGCCCCGCGAAGGCCACGGTGGTGGACGTGGCCCGGGCGCTCGGGGTCAGCCACGGCAGCGTCTACCGCCACTTCCGCTCCAAGACGGCGCTGCGCGAGGCGGTCACCGAGCGGTGGCTGGACCAGGAGCACGACAGCCTCTCCCGGATCGCCCGCGCCAAGGGCCCGGCGGCCGAGCGGCTGGAGGACTGGCTGCTCACCCTGTTCGCCGCCAAGCGCCGTAAGGCGGGCGTCGATCCGGAGCTCTTCGCCACGTACCTGGCGCTGGCCACCGAGAACAGCGAGATCGCCGCGCGCCATGTCGAGACGATGGTCGGCCAGCTCACCACGATCGTCGAAAGCGGCATCGCGAGCGGGGAGTTCACGATGCGGGACGCCCGTGCCACGGGCCGGGCGCTGTGGAACGCGACGGCGCAGTTCCACGACCCCGTCTACGCGCCGCGGTGGTCGGACCCGGACATGGATCCGGCCTTCGCGGCCCTCTGCGAGCTGCTGCTGGACGGTCTCCGGGCCCGTTAGGGATGTCCGGCGGACCGTGACGCCTGCGGCGGGCCACGCGGCGGACACCCCGCAAGCGCTCCGTTGGAAGTGCCCCGACCGTGCCCCGACCTGCCGTCGATCGTCCACGGCGCCGTCGTTGCGCGGCCGCCGCCCACGGCCACGCGGGTCGGCCGGTCGAGCCCACCCGCGGAGCCGCATATCGACACGGCCCCGCGCCCTTCAGGGCGCCCCTCAGCCCACGCCCAGGAAGCGCAGCACGGCCAGCACCCTGCGGTGGTCCGCCTCGGCGACCGGCAGGTCCAGCTTCCCGAAGATGGAGTTGATGTGCTTGGCCACCGCGCTCTCGCTGATCACCAGCGCCCCCGCGATCCCCGCGTTCGACCGCCCACCCGCCATCAGCTCCAGTACGTCCCGCTCACGCGAGGTCAGCCGGTCCAGCGGATCGCTGTGCCGTCGCACCAGCAGCTGGGCCACCACCTGCGGGTCCAGGGCGGTACCGCCGCCCGCCACCCGGCGCAGCGCGTCGATGAACTCCTCCACGTCCGCGACCCGCTGCTTGAGCAGATAGCCGATCCCCTCGGTGTGGGACGTCAGCAGATCCGCCGCGTACCGCTCCTCGACGTACTGCGACAGCAGCAGTACGGCCGTGTCCGGCCACTGCCGCCGGATCAGCAGGGCCGCCCGGACCCCCTCGTCCGTGAAGCCCGGGGGCATCCGGACGTCCACCACCGCGATGTCCGGACGGTGCTCCTCGACCGCCGCCAGCAGGCCCTCGGCGTCGTCCGTCTCCGCCACGACCTCGAAGCCCGCGGTCTGTACGACCTTGACCAGGCCGATCCGCAGCAGAACCGAGTCCTCGGCGATCACAGCACGCACGGCAGCTCCACGGTGATGACGGTCGGGCCCCCGCGGGGGCTGCTGATGTCGAACGTGCCGTCCACCGAGCCCGCCCGCTTGGCGAGCCCGGTGAGCCCGCTGCCCCGGGCGGCGTCGGCCCCGCCCTCCCCGTCGTCGGTGACCACCACCCGCAGCGTGTCCCCGGTCCGGACGACCGTGACATCGGCCCGCTCCGCCCGGGCATGCTTGGCGACGTTGGTGAGGGCCTCGGATACGACGAAGTACGCGACGGCCTCGACGGTCGGGGCGGCTCGCTCCGGCACGTGAACATGCAGCCGAACCGGCAGCGGGGCGCGCGCCGCGAGGCCGGAGAGGGCGGCGTCCAGGCCGAGTTCGTCGAGGACTGCCGGGTGCAGTCCTCGCACCAGGCTGCTCAGCTCCTCGATGGCGCCCTTGGCCTCTCGGTGCGCCTCCTCGATCACCTGCCGGGCCTCGTCCGGCAGATCGGTCAGCGTGGCCTTGGCCAGGCCCAGGTTGACCGCCATGGAGACCAGCCGCTGCTGGGCACCGTCGTGCAGATCGCGTTCGATACGGCGGCGCTCCGCGTCGGCCGCGTCGATCGCCCCCGCACGGCTCTCGGTCAGGTCCTCGACCCGCCGTTCCAGCTTCTTGGCCGGGTCGGGACCCAGCAGCGCGGTGGCGGCGCGCGTGTCGAGCCGTGCGAGGGCGCCGACGAGCGCGTAGGCGAGGGCCAGCAGGATCACGCCGCCGACCGTGACATACGCGGCCTTGGTCGAGTACCCGACATGTTCGACCCGCCAGGACAGCGGGACGCCCCATATCCAGATGTACACAGTGGCGGCCGCGAGACCGACGAGGGCCATCGTGACGGCCAGCACCCCTCCCCAGGCGACCGCCGGTCCGGCCAACAGGTGGTACCACAGCTGCCGCGGGGCCCTCTTGGGCCCGGTGATCTCGATGTCGAGCAACGCCTTGAAGCGCCACCGCTGGACGCGCGTCAGCACGGGCGTGGCCACAGCCGGAACGAGAAGGGGGAGGGTGAGGGCGAGCATGACCTCGCCCAGGGCCGAGGTGTCCTCGTAGATCAGCCACGGAACGCTCATGGGTATCGCCCAGGCCACGAACTGCACCGCCGCGCCCGCGACACCGAAACCGAGGTCGCGCCGCAGCCGGTGCGCCGAACGCCCGAAGGCAGGGCGTATCGCGGTGAGGAGGCTCATGCGACGACCTTAGAGCGGCCCGGGGCGGCCGCGCGCTGGACCACATGCCCGGATCGGGGGTGCATCTGGTGCCACCCCGAGTCGGCAACTGGTGTGACCGACACCGGCGGCGGTGCCGACCAGGCTGAAGGCATGCCCGACAACGAGCGGGCCCGGAAGGAGATCCGCCCCATGACCGCCCTGTACGCCCCCACGCCCACCGCCGCTCCGGCCACCGGCCCGGCGGGCTCGACGACCGCACGGAGGGCGCGGTGCGCGCCGCTGCGGCGCATACGCCCCGAGCCGGTGCTGCTGGTCTCCGGGGCGGCGCTGGTGCCCTGGCTGTACGTACTGGCCCGCACGCTGCCGTCCACGGCGCGGGTCGGCCACTGGAACGTCGCATGGGTGGGCCTGGACGCCCTCGAAGCGCTCGGGCTGCTCTCCACCGCCGCGCTGCGGCGGCGCGGCGACGATCGCCACCGGCTGACCGCGGCGGCGACGGGGGCGCTGCTGGTGGTGGACGCGTGGTTCGACACGGTGACGGCCGCGTCGGGCGGGGAGCTGGCGGCGGCGGTCGCGATGGCCCTCTGCGCGGAGTTGCCGCTGGCGGCGGTGTGCACGGCGCTGGCCCTCGGCCGGGAGCGGCGGACCGTAGGCGCCGACCGTCGGCTCACCCCTGGGAGGCGGCCCACCAGACGATGACCGCGGCCACCGCGAAACAGGCCAGCATGATCAGGACGACCTGCCGCCGCGCCGCCGCGTCGGCGGTCATCCGCGGCGAGCCGAGGGCCCCGTGCGCCTGGGCGAGGTGATCGAGCCCCTTGTGCCGGGCGCCGCCGTAGGTGATCCGCTCCTGCCAGTCGCAGTGCCGACAGCCGAGCAGCCGCCGCTGCCCCGGGCCGTAGCCGTAGCTCACCTCGAAGACCGTGCCGTCCTCGTGGATGGCGGTGATGTGATGCGTCACGCCTCGCACGACTGGTGAACCCCCCGTTCTGCCGAGCCGACGGGCCCCGGTGCCGCGGATCTCGTGTCCGCGGCGCCGGAGCCCGTCGTCGGGTATGTGTCCGGTGCCCGTGGTCCGGGCGCGCCGGCCCGGACCGGGTCAGCAGCCGATCAGACGGCCGCCGAGGTAGGACTGGATCTGGTCCAGGGAGACCCGCTCCTGCTTCATCGTGTCGCGCTCGCGCACGGTGACGGCGTTGTCGTCGAGGGTGTCGAAGTCCACGGTGACGCAGAAGGGCGTGCCGATCTCGTCCTGGCGGCGGTAGCGGCGGCCGATCGCGCCCGCGTCGTCGAACTCGATGTTCCAGTGCTTGCGCAGGTCCGCGGCGAGCCCCTTGGCCTTCGGCGAGAGCTGCGGGTTGCGGGACAGCGGCAGCACCGCGACCTTGACCGGCGCCAGCCGCGGGTCGAGCCGCATCACGGTGCGCTTCTCCATCTTGCCCTTGGCGTTGGGCGCCTCGTCCTCGACGTACGCGTCGAGCATGAAGGCCAGCATCGCGCGGCCCACGCCCGCCGCCGGCTCGATGACGTAGGGGGTCCAGCGCTCGCCGGCCTCCTGGTCGAAGTACGACAGGTCCTGGCCGGACGCCGCGGAGTGCGCCTTGAGGTCGTAGTCCGTGCGGTTGGCCACGCCCTCCAGCTCACCCCACTCGGAGCCACCGAAGCTGAAGCGGTACTCGATGTCGGCGGTGCGCTTGGAGTAGTGGGAGAGCTTCTCCTTCGGGTGCTCGTACCACCGGATGTTCGCCTCCTGGATACCGAGGTCCCGGTACCAGTTCCAGCGCTGCTCCATCCAGTACTCGTGCCACTTCTCGTCCTCGCCCGGCTTGACGAAGAACTCCATCTCCATCTGCTCGAATTCACGCGTACGGAAGATGAAGTTGCCCGGCGTGATCTCGTTGCGGAACGACTTGCCGAGCTGCGCGATACCGAACGGCGGCTTCTTGCGCGAGGTCTGCTGGACCGCGAGGAAGTTGGTGAAGATGCCCTGGGCGGTCTCGGGGCGCAGATACGCGACCGAGCCGGAGTCCTGGGTCGGGCCGAGGTGGGTGGCGAGCAGGCCGGAGAACTGCTTGGGCTCGGTGAAGCTGCCCTTGTTGCCGCAGTGCGGACAGTTGACGTCGGCCAGGCCGTTCTCGGGGAGCCGGCCGTGCTTGGCCTCGTACGCCTCCTCCAGGTGGTCCGCGCGGAACCGCTTGTGACAGGAGGTGCACTCGGTCAGCGGGTCCGTGAAGGTGGCGACGTGGCCGGACGCCTCCCACACCTCACGGGCCAGGATCACGGACGAGTCGAGTCCGACGACGTCGTCACGCGAGGTGACCGTGGAACGCCACCACTGCCGCTTGATGTTCTCCTTCAGCTCCACACCGAGCGGTCCGTAGTCCCAGGCGGCGCGCTGGCCGCCGTAGATCTCGCTGCACGGGTAGACGAAGCCACGGCGCTTGCTGAGGCTGACGATGGTGTCGATCTTGTCGGCGGCCACGGTGCTCTCTTCATTGATGACGACATTGACGACGAAGCGAATGCTTCAGGTTACCGGCGGCGGCACCCCCCGGATCAAATCGATAGTCGAAGCGATCAACAAGAGGTCAGTTGTTGACAATCGTTTCCATCTTTGTTGAAAATGAGAGTCATGAACATACGCCGCCTCAGGCCCACGACCGCCCTCGTAGGAGCCGCCGCACTGGGTCTGACCACCCTCACAGCCTGCTCCACCAACGCCGGGGACGGAAGGACGGACGGCAAGCTGGATGTGGTGGCGTCGTTCTATCCCATGCAATTCCTCGCCCAGCGGATCGGCGGGCCCGCCGTCCATGTCTCCTCCCTGACCAAGCCGGGCGTCGAACCGCACGATCTGGAGATCAGCCCCCGGCAGACCGCCGATCTCAGCAAGGCCGGTCTGGTGGTCTACCTCAAGGGGCTCCAGCCCTCCGTCGACCGGGCCATCGCCCAGGCCGAGCCGAGGCAGGTGGCGGACGCGGCCTCGTACACCTCGCTGGAGGACCACGGCACGGAGGTCGAGGGCGAGCACGGGCACGGCGAGGAGGGCGAGGCGGGGCACGAGGGGCACGACCACTCCGGCGACGCGGCCGCCGACCCCCACATCTGGCTGGATCCGGTGCGTTACGCCCAGGTGGCCAAGGGTGTCGGCAAGGCGCTGGAGAAGGCCGACCCCGATCACGCCGCGACATACAAGAAGAACACCACCGCCCTGGTCAAGGAGCTGAACACGCTCGATCAGGACTTCCGGAGCGGTTTGAAGGGCCGTTCTTCGGACACCTTCATCACGACCCATGCCGCCTTCGGCTATCTCGCCGAGCGCTACGGGCTGCGGCAGGAGGCGATCTCCGGGCTCGACCCCGAGTCCGAGCCCAGCCCGGCCCGGATCAGGGGACTGCACACCATCGCCAAGAAGGACAAGGTCAACACCGTCTTCTTCGAAACCCTGGTGAGCGATCGCACGGCCAGGACGCTGGCGGGCGATCTCCATATGCGGACCGATGTACTGGACCCGATCGAGGGCATCGGCTCCACATCCAAGGGCGATGACTACATCCAGGTCATGCGAGCCAATCTGAACGCGCTGCGGAAGGCGCTGGGCGCCAAGTGACGGAGGAAGCCATGGAAGCCGAGGAGACCCGGGGATCCGGGGTGACCGGGGAATCGCGGGTGGCCCGGGAGGAATCCGGCCGGGTGACCGAGGGCCCGGCCGCGACCCCGGCCGCGGACCCGGCGACGGACCCGGCCGCGGATCCCATATCCCTGCGCGGCGCGACGGCCACCCTCGGTGGCCGCCCCGTGCTGCGCGGTATCGACCTGACCGTCCGCCGCGGTGAGGTCGTGGCGCTGCTCGGCGCCAACGGCTCGGGCAAGTCCACCGCCGTACGGTCCATCGTCGGCCAGGTGCCGCTCAGCGGCGGTGAGCTGACCCTCTTCGGCACCCCCCGCCGCCGCTTCCGCGACTGGGCCCGGATCGGTTACGTACCGCAGCGCACCACCGCCGCCGGCGGCGTCCCCGCGACCGTGCGCGAGGTCGTCTCCGCGGGGCGGCTGGCCCGCCGTCGGTTCGGGCCGCCACGCAGGGCCGACCGGGCGGCCGTCCAGCGGGCCCTGGAGCTCGTCGGCATGGCCGACCGCGCCCGGGACCCGGTGAGCGCCCTGTCCGGCGGTCAGCACCAGCGCGTACTGATCGCCCGCGCCCTCGCGGGCGAACCGGAGCTGCTGATCATGGACGAGCCGATGGCCGGGGTCGACCTCGCCAACCAGGAGATCCTCGCGGGCACCCTCCGCGAGCAGGTCGCCGGCGGCGCCACGGTCCTGCTCGTCCTGCATGAGCTCGGCCCGCTGGAGCCGCTGATCGACCGCGCGGTGGTGCTCCGCGACGGCTGCGTCGTCCACGACGGACCGCCGCCCAAGGCCGTGGGCCAGCACGCGCTGCCCGGCCACGATCACGTCCATCCCCATGCGGCGCCCGACGCCGAACCGATCCGGACAGGGTTGCTGACCTGAGATGCTCGAGATCCTCGACTACGCCTTCATGCAGCGGGCCCTGCTCGCCGCGGTCCTGGTGGGCATCACCGCGCCCGCCGTCGGCATCTACCTCGTCCAGCGCCGCCAGGCGATCATGGGCGACGGTATCGGCCATGTCGCCCTCACCGGCGTCGCCCTCGGCTTCCTGACCGGCACCAACCCGGTGTGGACCGCCGTCGCCGTCTCCGCCCTCGGCGCGATCCTCATGGAGCTGATCCGCTGGTACGGCAAGACCCGCGGCGATCTCGCGCTCGCGATGCTCTTCTACGGCGGGATGGCGGGCGGTGTGCTGCTGATCAACCTCTCGCCGACCGGCTCCAACGCCAACCTCACCACCTATCTCTTCGGCTCGATCACCACGGTCTCCCCCGAGGACGTCGTCGCGATCTCCCTGCTCGCCGCCTTCGTCGTACTGATCACCCTGGGGCTGCGCCGCCAGCTGTTCGCGGTCTGCCAGGACGAGGAGTTCGCCCGGGTGACCGGCCTCCCGGTGCGCACGCTCAACCTGCTGCTGGCCGTCACCGCGGCCGTCACGGTCACCGTCGCCATGCGCGTCGTCGGCCTGCTCCTGGTCAGCGCCCTGATGGTGGTCCCGGTCGCCGCCGCTCAGCAGGCCACCCGGGGCTTCGCGATGACGCTGGCGCTGGCGATCACCATCGGCGTCGTGGTGACCCTGTCCGGCACGGTCTTCTCCTTCTACAAGAACGTCCCGCCGGGAGCCAGCATCGTCGTCCTCGCCATCGGCGTCTTCGCCGTGATCACGGCCCTGGCCGCGCCCCTGGCGAAAAGACGCGCGGGGCGGGTGGCCGAGGCCGAGGAACGATGCACTCTGAGGGACGATGTACTCGTATAGTCCACCGCTCACCGTCGACTGCCCGGCCACCGCCCGACTCCGTCGCCCATCCCATCACTCTCGTCCGTTCCCCGAGCGATAACTGGCACAATGGCCGGGCAGAAAGCGCAGCGGGCGCGGAGAGAGCCCCGAGGGCGACGGAGCATGCGAGGTTGAGGAGGCAGCTGTGGCGACCGCCGGTCCCCCAGTACGCGGCCGGTCCACCAGGCAGCGCGCCGCGGTGGCGGCGGCACTGGACGAGGTGGACGAGTTCCGCAGTGCGCAGGAGCTCCACGACATGCTCAAGCACCGGGGCGACTCGGTCGGCCTGACCACCGTCTACCGCACCCTCCAGTCCCTCGCCGACGCCGGCGAGGTCGACGTCCTCCGCACCACGGAGGGCGAGGCGGTCTACCGCCGGTGCAACAGCGAGGAGCACCACCACCACCTGGTCTGCCGCGCCTGCGGCAAGGCGGTCGAGGTGGAGGGCCCCGCCGTCGAGAAGTGGGCCGACGCGATCGCCGCCGAACACGGCTTCGTGGACGTGGCCCATACGATCGAGATCTTCGGCACCTGCGGCGACTGCGCCGCGGCTAAGGCATCCCAGGGCTGACCCCACGCCGGTGGGTCAGCCCCCACTCCACAGGGTCACCCCGCGGTGCGGTCCGCTTCCCCCGTTCCCCCGGGCCCGTCACAGCCTTGTACTGAAACCACACGCGTACGCGCGGCACCCTGCCCTTCGGCGGGGCGCCGAGTACGGTGCTAAGTACATGAACATTACGGCTACTTGGGGGAAAGCCTGATGTCCTTGTTTGGTGATCTGCCGGGACTGCCGGACCTCTTCATCGATCCGCCGTCCCCGAAGAAGACCGCGGGCGCCTTCCACACCGCCAGCGCGACGGGTGAGAACAAGATCAAGCTGGACGACCCCGAGGCCGCCGGGAAGGCCCATTCGGGCTGGGCGGTCGCGAAGCCCAACCAGGAGTGCGTCACGGCATGGCGCAACCGCCTGCACGAGCTCGGCAAGTCGGCGCGGGAAGCGGCCGCCGCCATCACGGATGCCATGGACGACTACATGGACACCGATCTCTCCATCGAGGCGGAGCTCCGCAAGGACGCCCGCTGGCTGGAGGGCGCCTGATGGTCTCCGTACCCGACCTCCGCTCCGCGAGCCCGCAAGCCTGGCGCGACGCCGCCACCGATGCCCTCAGCGCCGCCAAGCACTGCGAGGAGATCGGCACCTTCGCCCGGGATGACGTGGCTCGCACGATCGAGAAGCAGTGGGTGTCCGACGCGGGGCTCGCCGCCCGCCGCACCTTCGTCAAGCACGCCGAGGACTACGAGGCGGCGCATCTGGCGCTGCGCGAGCTGTGCCGCGTCTACGACGACCTGGCCGACGAGATCGAGGCCGCCCAGCGCGACCTGAACAGCGCGCTCGGCTACGCCACGGACCATGAGCTGACCGTCGACGACAGCGGTCGCGTCTCCCACTCCAAGCCGGTGGCCTCCGGGGAAGGTGACGACAGCCAGTCCGAGCCGGTCCGGCACGCCCAGGGCATCATCGAGGGCGCCCTGTCCCGCGCGACCAAGGCCGACACCACGGCGTCGGCCGCGCTGCGGACCATCAGGGGCCTCACGGAGATCTCCGACCCGAAGCTGGTCAAGGAGGCGCTGAAGAAGAACAGCCCGCTGGCCATCGCACTGCGCCTGACGGGAGCGCCCGACGGCCCCCATCCGATCAACGTCTCCCCCGCGCAGCTCGCCGCCGTGGAACGGGCCGCGAAGGAGACCGGCATGAGCAAGACGCTGCTGCTGTCGATCCTCTGGCAGGAGCAGCAGTGGTACCAGAACTACGACAAGGACGGCCGCGGTCTCCTGCCGAGCATCGGCAGGATGTTCAACTGGACGCTCCAGCAGACGATCAAGCCGGACAAGTCGCTCGGCATCACGCATATGAAGCTGGGGACGGCCCGTAATGTGATTGGACAACACCGACAGGCGTTCACCACGCCGGACGGCACCTATCTGGGAGACCTCAGCGATGCCCAACTCACCAAGTACATCGAGGAGAACCCCAACGAGGACATCCGCCTGAGCGCGTACTACCTCCAGGAGTTGCGGAAGAATCCGTACGGCTCGGACACGGACAAGCAGTTGTTCGTGCTCTACGCCGCCGACACGCCCGACGTCCGCGAGAAGAACGAGCAGTACGGAGACGACTCGGACCACCGAGGGGGCGACATCAAGACCCGGGGCGAGAACTGGGACAAGCTCCAGCCGCGCCTCGAGGACGCCAAGGCGTGGGAGGCCCTGAGCGACGAGGAGCGCCAGAAGGCCCTGGAGCAATTGGAGGGCGCCACCCCCAAGGGGCACTCGTTCACCATCGACCCGGTCTACGGCGGCGAGACGCCCGGCACGGGGACCGGCGAGCCGGAGCCCGGTACTCCGTCGCCGGAGCCTGGGCCGTCCCCCACCCCGCCGTCCTCGGGTGGCAAGAACGACGATGGGGACGGCGGGGACGGTGGCAAGAAGCCGACCGAGCCGAGCCCCGGTCTCACACCGCGTCCCTCGGCGACGGGCTAGGACCCCTGAAGAAGTGAGTTCATGAAGCGAGTGATCAGCGTGTTCGCGGCGGGGGTGGCCATGGCCGTCCTCGCCGCGTGCGGCAACACCACGCGGGACGGCGCCGACTCGTCGCCCAGCCCGAGCGCCACGATGCCGGGCAATGTGCCCACGAAGCCCGAGTACCCGGACGCCGACGCGGTCGTGCAAGCCCTCGAGGCAGGGGGCGTCCCATGCGAGATCACCCGCCGTTCGCAGGGCGGCAGTGCCGGAGGAAGCGGCCTCGGATGCGCCTCCGTCATCGACGGCATCAAGTTCGAGAACGACATCCAGGTACTGAATCCGGAGAAGTTCAGCCGCGACGAGATCGGCGAGTCCATCGCCTCCCACAGAGAGCCGCCGACCAGCCACACCCTGGTCGCCGCGGGTCACTGGTTCGTATGGGTCACCGAGCCCCGCTTCGCGAACCGCGTCGCGGCCGCTCTCGGCGGCGTCGTACTGCCGCCCAAGAAGGCCAAGATCCCCGACTATCCGCTCCCCCACATCCCGCGCACCCCCCGCTACCGGACCGTCGGCGCCCTCGCCGACGACCTCGCCGCGGCGGTGGGCTGCGACGACCGGAAGCAGCGCTCGGACACCGTCCTGACCTGCACCACCGGCAAGGACACCGGCTCACCCAACTGCGCCACCCTCGCCCTGCACGCCTCGGACGCCGACCGTAACGCGGTGCTGCGCGAGGCCATCGCCTACAAGGGCGTGCCCGCGACCCTGGTCACGGCCGGCAACTGGACCGTCAACCTCTGCGACTACGACCTCGGGTCACGTGTCGCCGACGCCCTGCACGGCACGGTCGTGTCCTACGACGGAGGCTGACCGCCGATGCCCTCGGAAAACCCCGACCGCACCTCTGTCCGCGTGCTGCGCCGAGCGGGCTCCGTGCTCGGGCGGGGGCGGTCGGCGTTTGTGCGGGGCTGGTCCCAACCGCGTCTGAGGTGGCCCAAACGCATCGCGGCGGGCACCGTCGTACTGCTGGTGGTGCCCGTGCTGACCGCCGGGGTGTCGCTGCGGCTGCAATACGCGGGGGATCCCGCGCCCGGGACGCGGACCCGTGAGCGGGACGCGGTGTGGCTGGGGCATGCCTGGGTGGACGGGCGCAAGGGGGAGGCTCAGCTGGCCGAGCTGGTCCAGCGGGTGCGCGGCACCGGCGTCCGGGATCTGTATGTGCACGCGGGCCCGCTGGAGCATGACGGCGGCCTGTCCGCGGCGCGCTATCCGAAGGCCCGGTGGCTGGTGGACGCGGTGCGGCGGGAGCTGCCCGGGGTGCGTGTTCAGGCGTGGCTCGGCGATGTGCTGTCGACCGAGGGCGAGACGGGGTTGGACCTCGGCGAACCGGCGACGCGCGAACGCGTCGTACGCTCGGCGCGCCAGGTGCTGGACGCGGGGTTCGCGGGCGTCCACTTCGATCTGGAGCCCCTGCACTCCGGCGACCGGGACTACCTGTCGCTGCTGGACGCGGTGCACGCGGTCACCCGCGCCCACCGCGCCCCGCTGTCGGTGGCCGCCCACCAGATCGACCCGCTCCCCTCCCTCCACTCCGTCGCGGGCTTCGTCGCCGGTCACCCCAAGTGGTGGTCGCAGTCGTACTTCGGCGCGGTCGCCCGCCGGGTCGACCAGATCGCGGTGATGTCCTACGACACGGCGATGCCCATGGAGAGCCTGTACGGAGGCTATGTGGCGCAGCAGACGCGACTGGCCCTGGAGGCGACCCCGCGCGGCACCGACCTGCTGATGGGCCTCCCGGCCTTCCACACCGACGACATGGGCCACCACGAGTCGGCCGAGACGGTGGCGGCGGCCGTCCGGGGCGCCCGCCTCGGGCTGAGCCGCGAGGACGCGCGCCGCGAGCGGTTCGGCGTCGCGCTGTACGTGGACTTCGCGGCGACGCCGGGCGACTGGGCCGCGTACCGGAGGGGCTGGGGCGCGCCGAAATCGGATTGATCTCGGTGGGGGTTCTGGGTACGGTACCCGACGTGATGAGCCCTGAATCAGACAGAACGGAGCCGCCGGTCGCTCGGCGGCGAGTCGTTCTCTGACCACTGACCTGACTCCTGGGTCGATCTCGCTTCCACTCGCTTCCAGCGACCGGACACGACTCCGTGTGTCTGGTTCCGCTTCGGGCTCGTGACGTAGTCCGACGTCCAGCGTCCAGCACGCGGCCGCTCTTGTCCGCATTCGCTCATTCATCGCTGGAGTCGACCTCTTGCCTGTCTTCCTTTATGTCCTGGCGCTTGCCGTGTTCGCGCAGGGGACGTCCGAGTTCATGCTGTCCGGTCTCGTACCGGGAATCGCCCGCGACCTCTCCGTATCGGTGGGGGCGGCGGCGAGTCTGACGTCCGCGTATGCGATCGGGATGATCGTCGGCGCCCCGGTGATGGCCGCGTTGAGCGCGCGCTGGCCACGGCGGCGCGCGCTGGCGGGCTTTCTGGCGGCGTTCGTCGTCGTGCATGTGATCGGGGCGGTCACGACGGACTTCGCGGTGCTCTTCGGGACGCGTGTCGTCGCCGCGATCGTCAACGCCGGTTTCCTTGCGGTCGCGATGTCCGTGGCGACGGCCCTCGTCCCCGGGGAGCGGCGCGGCAGGGCCACCGCGGTCCTGCTGTCCGGGGTCACGCTGTCGTGCGTCGCGGGCGTCCCGGCGGGGGCGCTGCTCGGGGACTGGTCCGGGTGGCGTTCCGCGTTCTGGGCCGTGGCCGCCCTGTGTCTGCCCGCGCTGGCGCTGGTCTTCCGTCAGGCGCCCGCCGACGCGGCGGGCCGGGCGGAGGTCTCGGTCAGGCGGGAGGCGGGTGCGTTGCGGTCGCGTCGGGTGCGGTGGGCGATGGTCCTCGCGGCTGTGGTGAACGGGGCGACCTTCGCGACCTTCGCCTATCTGGCCGTCATCGCCACGGACATCGCCCACCTCCCGGCCGCCGCGGTCCCGGCCCTCCTCGCCGCGTTCGGGGTCGGCGCCTTCGTGGGGGTGACCACGGCCGGGCGCACGGCCGACGGCGAGTTGGGGAGGGGCCTGCTCCTGGCGCTGTGCGTCCTGCCCGTGGGCTGGGCGGTGCTGGCCGCGACCAGTGCGCATACGGCCCCGCTCTTCGCCGTGACGATCGTCCAGGGCGCCCTGTCGTTCGGCATCGGCTCAACGCTCGTCGCCCGCGTCATGCATGTCGCACCCCAGGCCCCTTCGCTGGGCGGCTCGTTCGCCACGGTCGCGCTGAACGCGGGTGCCTTCCTGGGCCCGTTGGTCGCGGGCGTCGCGACCGGGGCGACGGGCGACTACCGGGACGCGGCCTGGGTCAGCACCGCCCTGGCCGCGACGGCGGTCGCCGCTGTCGCGGTCTCCAGAGCAGGGGTTGCCCGTGGCGAGGTCGAGGTCGAGGAAGCCGGGTACTAGGCGTCGGCGTCCCGGGGCGGTCGGCGGACCGCTCGGTCAGCGATCGTCGCCAACGGGTGCCAGCTGGCGGCTGAGCCTGAGCACGCTCTCGACCGTCCTGCGGTCGGTGCTTGCGCGAGAGGCGGGGACGGGGGTGGCCTCGGGGCCGATGAGCAGGCCGGTCCGGCCGTCGAGGGAGGCGTCGGTCGCGGCGGCGATGGACGACCGGGCAGCCAAGGCCGCGGGTCCGGCGGTGGAGCGTTCGATGGCCCGGCGGACCAGCGGCCACAGCAGACGCAGCGCCGGGGAGACGATCTTCGGTGTGCGCATGGTGCCGTTCGTCATGTCGGTCGCGGCGCCGCCGGGGTCGGCCGCGAAGACCGCGACACCGCTGCCGCGCAGGCGTTCCGCCAGGTCAAGGGTGTAGGCGAGGTTGGCGAGCTTGGCCCGGCCGTACCAGTGGAAGCCGTAGTAGCCACCGGGCGGTTCGACGGCGTCGAAGGTGCGCTTGGCGAGACGTGTCGCACCGGAGCTGACGTTCACGATCCGGCTCGGCCCGCCGGCGCGGAGCTGGTCGAGGAGTGATTCGGTCAGCAGATACGGCGAGAGGTGGTTGACGGCGAACGTCGCTTCGATGCCGTCGACGGTCCGCTGCCGGTCCGCGAACATCGCGCCCACGTTGTTGACCAGGACCTTCAACGGGCCCTCGGCCGCGAGTCGGGCGGCGAGCGCCCGTACGTCTTCGAGGGACGCGAGGTCGGCCGCCATGAAGTGCGGCTCGCCGCCGGTCGCAACCGCGGCGATCCGCTCGACCGCGCGGGCGCCGCGCTCGGCGTCCCGGCCCACCACGGTGACGGCGAACCCGCGCGCCGCCAGCCCCATCGCGGTCTCCAGACCGATCCCCCCGGTCCCCGCCGTCACGACTGCTCGCTGCTCCATGGGCCTGCCCTCCGCCGCCTCGCCATCCGTAACCGGATAGCTATCCGCTCCAATAAGGGCACGCTAGCACAACCGGATACCTATCCGGTTTGAGGATGGGGCGGAGTTTGCTGGGCTGAAGAACTGTCGCCGTCAGCGCGGCGGCCGCAGCCCCTCGAGGAGGACGTCGAGATAGACCTCGGCGCGCTTCGGGTTGTCGTCGGCGCCGGAACGTATGGCGTGCTCGAT
Organism: Streptomyces javensis; assembly: GCF_039525925.1. Classification (NCBI taxonomy): domain Bacteria; kingdom Bacillati; phylum Actinomycetota; class Actinomycetes; order Kitasatosporales; family Streptomycetaceae; genus Streptomyces; species Streptomyces javensis. The sequence goes on from NZ_BAAAIF010000010.1 coordinate 171,108, forward strand.
ACCGCAGAGCAGACGGCGCACGTCGTCGGCCTCGACATCACGCCGAATGGCGTCACTACGGCGGGCCCGGTCGAGCAGCCGCGCCACGGCCCCGTCGAGCTCGGCCTTCAGTGCCGCGGTCTGCGCGTCGGCGTCGCTGGCGGACTCGAGAACGGCCGCGAATCCGCTGTCCTCCGACGCCTCCAGGAGGGCGAACCGCAGCAGGCGGTGCAGCCCGGCGAGGGCGTCCTCGTCCGCGGCCGCGGCCTGGGCCGCGTCGACCAGCTCCTGAAAGCGCTCGGCCGACAGCGCCTCCCACAGCGCGTGACGATTGGGGAAATGCCGATAGACGGTCCCTACGCCCACCCCGGCGAGCCGGGCGATGGCATTCAGCTGAAGCGAGTCATCACCGGCGGCCAGCTGCTCGCGGGCGACCCGCAACACCCGGGCACGATTCCGCGCCGCGTCCGCCCGCAGCGCCGGTCCCTGCTCGCCTTTCGATGTCACGCGCCCAGCATAGGCCGCGGCCGACTACCGGCCCTCCAACCGCCTGGGCTGATGAGCCCAGGCTCAGGCTCCAGACGTCCCCGCGAGCCAAAGCGGGGCGTCAGTAATAATCCGACTCCTGGCGGTCCTGCCCCGTCGGAGCAATTTGTTCCCTCGAAAAGACGCGAACGACGTCGAACCCGTCAAGCATCACCCCAAAGCTCGGAGCGGTGTCAGGGTTCGGCGGCTCAGAGATGCCGACGATCGCACCGACAACCCCCTCCAGCTCCGGCCGGTCGGGACAAGCGACGACCCGGACCTCCGCGTAGAAGTGAAGAGGATCTTCCATGATTCATTCCTTGAGTAAGCGTGCCCGGAAGCACTCCATGGCCTACTTGTGAGTGATTTCCCCATCCAGCGAGACGTTCAAGTGGCTACCGTCCCGGCTCAGCCAGCCGAGCTTAGCCCTTCCTGTCTTGCTCAGCTGGACGTCCCACTCAAAGGGCTGCCCGGCAGTGCGGGATGGCCCCTTGATCCATTCATTTCCGAATCGGTCAATGTAGCCCTTCCGGGTACCGCGCAACAATCCGGCGTTGACTGATGTGTTTTCTGGAGGCACGAATCGGATGCGCCCTGAGATGGGGAGCTGCGCATCCTTGAGTAGTCCCTTCACACCGGTGCGCGGGACAGGCACCGGGTCGCCGCACTTCAAACCCAGAGGATCGAGCGACGTCAACGGCGAGTCAACGTACCGGTGATGGTTAGGCGCGGGATCCAGACCGAGCGGATCGGCGGCAGTGTAGCGGGCCGTTTCGGGGTCGTAGTGGCGGAAGTAGTTGTAGTACAGGCCCGTTTCGGGGTCGGCGTATTGGCCCGGGAAGCGGAGGGGGCAGTCGACCGTTGAAGTGCTCGCTCCGGAGGGGAAGTGGGTGCCCCAGAGGGTGGTGCGGTGTTGCCAGGCCAGGTCACCGGCTGCGGTGACCAACTCCGTTGGAGTGCCGACCAGGTCCGTGATGATGGCGTGGAAGCGCGGTGTGGTGTCGTCATCGGCGCCGGTGAATTTCTCTATGAGGGATTCGCCGGGCTCGCGCACCAGTGACGTGTGGTCGGTTTGGGTCAGGGGGCGATGGGTGCCCGGGGCGTAGTCCCAGGTGGTGTGGTTGCCCTCTGGTGTGGATTGTTCGGCGAGGCGGGTGTCTTCCCAGGTGAAGTCGATCGATTCGGCGATCGTGCCGTCCTCCGCCAGGCGCTGTTTCGATATGCGGCGGCCGAGGGGGTCGTACGTGTAGTGCCAGTGGTCGCCGTCCGGGGTCGTCGCGTCCGTCAGGCGGTCTTCGGCGTTCCAGGTGTAGGTCCAGGTGCGGGTCTTGCCGTTGAGGAGTTTGCGGGTGCGGCGGGTCAGGCGGCCCTGGGCGTCGTGTTCGTACGTTGTGCGGCCCGCACGGTGGATCATCGTGCCGGTGAACTCCCGGTCCCCGGGGGACGCGTGGTCAGGGGCCGTGGCCCGCGTCAGGTTGCCCGCCGTGTCGTAGGCGTACGTCTCGGTCCAGCCGTGCGCGTGGACGGCGGTGACGCGGCCGACCGGGTCGAGGTCGAAACGGCGCGTGCCCGAGGTGAGTTCGCGGATCTCGGTGAGGTAGCCGTCCGGGCGATAGGCGTAGGAGCGGTGCTGGAGGATCCGGTTCGCCTCGTTGCCACGGCCCTCGGCGATCGTCTGGGTCGTCAGGCGGTCTGCCGCGTCCCAGGTCTGGGTCAGTCGCGCCGCCTCGCCCACCCGGCGTTCCGTCTCCCGGCCCGCCGCGTCATACGTGAAGGTCAGGATGGGTGCCGTGCCCGCCGCCAGTTGGGCGGGGCGGCCCGACTCGTCGTAGGTCCAGACACTCCTCAGGCCCGAGGGCATCGTGCGCTCGGTGCGGCGGCCCACGGCGTCATACGCGTACGTCGTCGTCCGGCCGTTGACCGTCTCGGACAGGACCCGGCCCAGCGCGTCCCGTTCGAGGGTCAGTTCGACGTCCCCATTCGCCGCTCGCGTCAGGGCACCCTGTGCATCGTAGGCATAGGTCGTCCGCGCACCCGCCTCGTCACGCTGTTCCGTTGTGCGGCCCAGCGCGTCCCGGGTGAAGTGCAGCGTCTCGCCCGCGCCATTGGTGCGGGTCAGCAGGTCGCCCGCCGGGTCGTGGGTGTAGCCGATCGTGCGGCCGTTGAAGTCGGTCTCGGAGGTGAGCCGGCCCGCCGGGTCATAGGTGTAGGTCCAGGTCAAACCCTGGGGGTTGGTGACCTCGGTCAGCCGCAGCTCGGTGTCGTAGGCGAAGGCATACCTCGCGCCGTCCGGCTCCGTACGGCTGGCGGGGACGTCGAAGTGGGTGGACGTCTGGTGGGTGGTGTGGCCCGCCGGGTCCGTGTGGGTGAGGAGGTTGCCCTCGCCGTCCCAGGTCCAGCTCTCCCGGGCGCCGTCCGGCTCCTGGCGCCACGCCGGTTTACCCTCGGTCGTCCAGCCCATCCGGGTCGTATGGTCCACCGGATCCGTCGCCTCCACCACCCGGCCGAAGGGGTCCCGGCGGACGCTCGTGGTGTGCCCCAGCGGGTCTGTTACGGCGATGGGGAGCCCGGCCCCGTCCGGGGTCAGGCGCGTGGTGTTGCCCACCGCGTCCGTCACCTCGGCCAAGTGGCCCCGCTCGGTGTAACCGTAAGCGGTGGTCGCCCCCGCCGGATCGGTCGTCGAGAGAAGATTCCCCGTGTCGTCATACGCGTGGCGCCACGTCCCGCCGCCCGGCTCGGTGACCTCCACCGGCAGGCACAACGCGTTGTACGCGGCCCGGGCCTCGCTGCCGTCCGGCAGGGTGACGCCGGTCAGGTTGCCGTCCTCGTCGTACGCGTAGCGGGTGGTACGGCCCAGGGGATCGGTCACCGCGACCTTACGGTCGCCGCGCGCGTCCCACTCCGTCAGCGTGGTGTGGCCCAGCGGATCGGTCTCCTCGATCAGCTGCCCGTCGGCGTTGTAGCGGTACGACGTCGCGTGGCCGAGCGAATCCGTGTAGACGGTCGTGCGCGCCTCGTCGTCGTAGTCCAGACTGCCGTTGTAGACACCGTCGCTGCCCTCGGTGCGCACCACCTTCCCGTCCGGCCCGTAGACGTACCGGAACGACGTGCCGTTGCGGTCCGTCCAGGACGTCACCCGCCCCTCGCCGTCGTAGGTGAACCGCAGGGGCGTGCCGCTGGAGTTGATGACCTCGGTGAGGTTGCCCGCCTCGTCGTAGCCGTAGCGCATCACCACCGTGCCGCCCTCGCGGCCCCGCTCAGGGGTGTAGACCGACGGCGGCTCATCCAGCAGCCGCAGCGCCGTGACCCGCTGGCCCTCGGTGTCGATGGCCAGGTAGTAGCCCCCGGAGTGGCGCACGGCCAACGGGGCGCCGCTCAGGGCCCGTTCGATGTCGATGCGCGCGCCATTGCGGTCCTGGAGGCTCTCCAAGACCAGATAGACCGCGCCCGCCTCCTCCGTGGCGGCGGGACGGACGAACGTCCGCACCACACCCGCCTCCGGATCGGTCACCGTCATGACGCCGTCCGGTTTGCCGTCCCACTCCAGCGGCCACCGCGCACCCTTCGCGGGCAGCGTCGGCACCCCCGGCTCCGGCACCGGATACACCAGCCGCATCCCGTCCGCGGCGGCGAACACCACACCCTCCGCGTCCAGCTGGACCCGCTCGTCCAGCAGACTGGCCCAGGTCGGGCCGAACCACACCCCGCCCCGGTACGAGGACACATGCGTGCGCTCGAAGACCAGCGGCAACGACCCTGGCAGCGTCAGATCGGTCTGCTCCATCAGCATCGCGCCCGTCGCGATGTCGATCGGCTCGCCCGTGCACGGGCACTTCTTGGCCGGGCGGGCGGCCGGGCCCTCCTCGATGAGGTTCGGCCGCATCGAGGGCACCTTCGGCGGCTTGAGCAGGTCCGGGACGCCGGTGAGCTTCGGCATCACACCGGGCTTGAGCACCCCCAGCCCGGCGCCGAAGATACCCCCGTCGATCATGCCGTCCCTGGCCGCCTGGTTGACCTCGTCCAGGCTGAAACCCTTCTGCTGCCCCAGAGCGATCTTCACCGGCTGCGCCACCGCCGCGTCGATCGTCACCGACAGCACGCTGGTGAAGACCGCGCCCGTCAACATCTCCGCCGCGATGATGGCGACCGACTCCTCCACGGCGACGCCCAGGCCGGCGGCCATGGCGATGATCTCCGCCGCTACTCCATCGGAGGCGCCCCCGGTGACGATGGTCAGCAGCCCGCCGCCGACCAGTGCGACAGCATCGATGCTGATCTGTGTCCACAGCTTCTCGATCGCGTCATCGACCGTGTCGGCGAACTTGTCCAGCGCTTTGGCCATGTTCCGGGCGGACTTGGCGAGATTGCTCAGCCAGCCCTCGTCCTTGCCCTTGGCGTAACGGCCCCAGAAGGTCTCGAAGGCGTCGATCGCCTCGCCCTTGTTGTGGTGGATGAGCGTCGTGGCCGCCTTGTTGGTCGCGACCCGCACATCGTCCACACTGTCGGCGAACGTCCGCCAGGCGTCCGCGGCATGGCGCAGGGTGCCGGAATTGGCATCCGGCCACCACATGCCCAGCTTCATCAGCAGGGCCTTGGCCTTGTCTTCGATGCTCACCGGCCGCCGCCGTGGCCCGGCCCGTGCTTGGCCTTGGTGAACATGCCCTCGATGAGCTTGTCGTTGTCGACATGACCATCCGCCATGTCGTTCATCGCCTCGTAGATGCTGGTCAGGCCGAGGACGAGAATGCCGGCCGCCGACTCGATGTGCTTCTGGTTCGGCTTGTACTGCTTGCCGAAGTCCTTCCCCGGCTTGTCGTCCCCCCACGGCTCCCCATAGCCGTCCAGCGTCGAGATCAGCGTGGTCAGCGCCTCACTCAGCTTCACCGCCTGGTGGTGGAACGTCGGCGCGACCGACTTGATGTCCGCCACCTTGATGTCCAGGACCTTGCCGCCGCCATGCCCGCCGCCGCTGCCCATGCGACGCCTCCCCCGCTGAACTGAGCGCCTGTCGTACAAAGCTTCCAGGCTAGGGCGACGACCCTCACGGACCGTTCAATGTGGCCTCTACAGCGAGTAAAGAGTGCTCGCCTCAGCACACGCCCCGCTCCCCCTCCCGAGGACCGTTGACGAAACGGAACGCAGATCCGTATATTAAGCGGAACGACGATCCGCTTTCGGCGGAGTCGCAACCGCGCAATAAGGAGAGCTCCGGAATGATTCTGGTCACCGGGGGGCTCGGCTTCATCGGCTCCCACACCGTTCAGGCCCTGCTGGATGCGGGCGAGGAGTGTGTGCTGGTCCAGCGCAGCTCCACCGAGCCGCCGGTCGGGCGGTTTGACGCGCCGGTCGCGGTGGAGCGGGCCGACATCACCGATCTGAGCGCGTTGCTCGACGTCGGCACGCGGCACAAGATCACCGGCATCGTGCACCTCGCGGGATCCATGCCCTGGCCGCCGGACCCCGATCAGCCAGTCGAGGCCACACGCAAGGCGATCGGCGGGCTGCTCAACGTCCTCCAGGTCGCGCGGGACTGGGGCGTGCGGCGGGTGGGCGTCGCGAGCACGATCGGTGTCTACGGCGGCGGTGGAGCTGGCGGCGCGCTCACCGAGGACATGCCCGTGTCGCTGAGCTCGGGGCACCTCATCCCGACCTTCAAGAAGATCGGCGAGCTGCTCAACGACCACCTGTCCGACGCCACCGGCATCGAGATCATCAACTACCGCATCTCCGGCATCTGGGGACCGCTCGAGCCGCACGGCCCGCTGTTCTTCGCCGCCCCCGAACTCGTCCACGCCGCCGCGCGCGGCACCGAGCCGGATCTCTCGCCCCTCCTCGCGCCCGCGTACGCGGAGGACTCCCTCGACCTGTGCTACGCGAAGGACGCGGGCCGGGCCATCGCACTCCTCCAACTCGCGGACCACCTCAACCACCGCACGTACAACGTGGCTTCCGGTCGCGCCACGAGCAACGCCGAGATCATCGCCGCCATCAAGAAGGTCGTCCCGGACGCCCGGGTCGACCTCCCCACCGGCGGAGCCACCTCGCAGACCTACCTCGACATCACCCGCATCCGGCAGGACACCGGCTACGCGCCCGCCTACGACACCGAGCGCGCGGTCGCCGAGTACATCGCGTGGCTGCGGGCGGGCAATGAGCGCTGACCCACAGTCCCGAGTCAGCGACGGGTGAGGTGGGTGAGGGTGACACCGTTGGGGAAGGCCGTGCGCTCGGCGACGTCGAAGACGGTGGGGTCGAAGGCGCCGTCGAAGGCGGGGATCCCGGCACCCGCGACCACCGGATAGTTCTTAATCACCAGGTCGTCGATCTCCGGCAGCAGAGCGCCCGCGAGCCTGCCGCCGCCGCACAGCCATACGTCCAGCCCCGCGCCGCCCTCCCGCTTGAGCTCGCGGACGAGGGCGAGCGGATCGTCCGGGACGACGGTGACGGCCGGGTCGATGTCGGGCTTGAGGGTGCTGGACACCACGTACTGGCGCAGATGGGCGTACGGGCTGGTGATCCCCGCGTCGAGGGCGGGGCGGTAGGCGCCGAGGCCCATAACGACAGTGTCGAAGTGCCGGTTGGGCGCGTCGGCCAGGCCGATCGCCGCGCGGTAGGCGGTCGGGACCGTCTCGGGAAACAGCGCGTTGGTCCAGTTCGAGTAGGCGGCGGACTGCTGTTCGTCGCCGCTGGGGAAGAAGTCGTACTCGCCGCCGGGGCCCGCGATGCGGCCATCGAGCGTGACGCCGACGTAGTACACGAGCTTTCGCATCTCTAGCCGCTCCAGACGTAGTACTCTGCTTGTAGTGGTTGGAACGTAGTACTACACCTGGAGTGGTGTCAATGGTGAGACGGAACGACCAGCGGCGCGCCGCCCTCGTGGACGCCGCGATCGAGGTGCTGGCCAGGGAGGGCGCACGCGGCCTGACCTTCCGGGCGGTGGACGCCGAGGCCGCGGTGCCCGCCGGGACCGCGTCCAACTATTTCGGCAGCCGCGACGACCTGCTCACCCAGGCCGGCGCCCGGGTGTATGAGCGGCTCCAGCCCGACGAGGCCACGATCGCCCGCCAGCGGGCGGCGGGTCGCGACCGGGAAACCTATGTGGAGCTGATGCGTGAACTCGTGGGCCGCGTCGCCTCGTTCCGCACCGGTTATCTCGCGCTGCTGGAACTCCGCCTCGAGGCCACCCGCCGGCCCGAACTGCGCAAGGTCCTCACCGAGCGGGTCCGGGCCGACCTCGACGCGAACGTCGCGTACCACGAGGAGTCGGGCCTCCCCGGCGACGCCACGGCCGTCAAGCTGCTCATGCTGGCGCTGAACTGGCTGATCGTCGAGCAGCTCACCCTGCCGGACGTGTTCACGGAGGCGGAGCGGGATCAGCTGGTGGCGGCCGCGGTGGAGCGCGTCGTGGCGGCGGGGTGAGAGGGTCGCGCCCCTGGCGCGCTCCTACCGCTCACGCGGACGGGGAGTCCTCCTGCGAGCCCTTCTGGGACTCCTTTTTGAACTGCTCCTCGTTGGGGATCGCCCCGCCGAAGCGGCGGTCCCGCGAGGCGTACTCCAGGCACGCCCGCCACAGGTCGCGGCGGTCGAAGTCCGGCCACAGCACGTCCTGGTAGACCATCTCGGCGTACGCGCTCTGCCAGATCAGGTAGTTGGACGTGCGCTGCTCGCCGGACGGGCGCAGGAAGAGGTCCACATCCGGCATGTCCGGGTAGTAGAGGTACTTCGCGAACGTCTTCTCGTTCACCTTCGACGGGTCCAGACGGCCCGCCCGGACGTCCTCCGCCAGCGCCTTCGCCGCGTCCGCGATCTCCGCACGGCCGCCGTAGTTCATGCAGAAGTACATCGTCATGGCGTCGTTGTCCTTGGTCTGCTCCTGAGCGACCTGGAGCTCCTGCGCCACCGACTTCCACAGCTTCGGCATCCGGCCCGCCCAGCGGATCCGGACACCCATCGCGTCCATCTCGTCGCGGCGGCGGCGGATGACATCGCGGTTGAAGTTCATCAGGAAGCGCACCTCGTCGGGCGAGCGCTTCCAGTTCTCGGTCGAGAAGGCGTAGAGGGAGAGGTTCTTGACGCCCATCTCGAGGCAGCCCTTGAGCACGTCCATCACGACGCCCTCGCCGACCTTGTGCCCCTCGGTGCGCGGCAGCCCGCGCTCCTTGGCCCAGCGGCCGTTCCCGTCCATCACGCAGGCCACGTGCTGCGGCACCAGCTCACCGGGGATCTTCGGCGGCCTGGCCCCGGACGGGTGCGGTTCCGGGGTCCGGTACTCGCGCCGCTGTCGGCCCAGAAACCCGCGTCCTGCGATGCCTGCCATGTCTCCCTCAGCCCTTGCTCTCTGTGCTACAGCTTCCGCTGCTACTTCTCTACGTACCGCAGCGACCGAAGTCCCCGCTCCAGGTGCCAGTGCAAATACGCCGCCACGAGGCCGCTGCCCTCCCGGGCGTGCCGCGGCTCACACGCGTCCGCCGTCTCCCAGTCGCCCGTCAGCAGCGCGCCCAGCAGCGTCAGCGACTCCGCCGAGGGTACGACGCTTCCGGGCACCCGGCACTCTCCGCAGATGACCCCGCCCGCGCCGACCGAGAAGAATCGGTTCGGACCGGGCATCCCGCACTTGGCGCAGTCGTCGAAACTCGGTGCGTAGCCGTTGACGGCGAGGGAACGGAGCAGAAACGCGTCCAGGACGAGATGCGGCTCATGATCCCCGGCGGCGAGGGTGCGCAGCGCGCCGACGAGCAGCAGATACTGCTGTACGGCGGGCTCGCCCTCGTGATCGGTGAACCGCTCGGCCGTCTCCAGCATGGCCGTACCAGCGGTGTAGCGGGTGTAGTCGGTGACGATCGACCCACCGTACGGAGCGATGGTCTCGCTCTGCGTACACAGCGGGAGCCCGCGGCCGATCAGCTCGCCGCCACCGCGTGAGAAGAACTGCACGTCGACGTGGCTGAACGGTTCGAGCCGCGCGCCGAACTTCGACTTCGTCCGCCGCACACCCCGCGCGACGGCGCGGACGCGGCCGTTGTTGCGGGTGAGCAGGGTGATGATCCGGTCCGCCTCCCCCAGCTTCTGGGTGCGCAGCACGATGCCGTCGTCGCGGAACAGACTCATGGCGCCCATTGTCCCCTAGCGGGACAGCTGATCGAACCGCCCGGCCCGGACGGCCCGGGTGAGCGCCCGGAGCGCGGCGGGGGTGGTGGTGATCACGGTCTGCGGTTCGTCGCTCTCGCGGAGGAGGATCGCGGTGGCGTCACGTTGCGCGAGTTCGACGCAGTTGCTCTCGTTCTGGTCCGAGTACGAGGCTTTGCGCCACTGTATTTCCGACATGACCATGCCTTCAGAGTCGTTGTGCGACGGCGTGAATGAGATCGCGGGTGGCCTTCGGGGCAAGGGACATCGCCTCCACCCGGTCCAGGACCGCCCGGTAGTTGGCGAGGTGCGTCTCCGAGTCCAAGAACTCCACGCCACCTGATGAGTCGAGTTGCAACGTGTCGAGCTGCGGCACCGGACCAGTGGCATAGAACGCAGAGCTCCCGGCGTTCGGAAAACCTCCGGCGGAGAACGGAATGACGCGTACGGTCACGTTGTCCCGCTCCGACGCCTCCAAAATGTGCTCAAGCTGGCCGCGAGCGACCTTCGAACCGCCGAACGCCACACGCAAAGCGGCCTCGTGGATGATGAACGTACACGGTGGCGGATCGTCCCTGTCGAGTACGTCTCGGCGCCTCAGCCGATGGGAGAGCCTGCGGCGCAGCAGTACGGCCGTCGGCTCAGGCACCGCAGTGGCGAACACGGCCTTGGCGTAGTCCTCTGTTTGCAGCAGACCGGGCACGTGCATGGTCGTCACCAAACGCATGCTGACCGCGTGGTGCTCGAGTTCAGCCAGGTCCAGGGCACCGGCGGAGAGCTTCCCCTGGTACGCCTCCCACCAGCCCTGGACGCGTTCGACAGCCATGTCCACCAGGGCATCGACATACGTCCTGTCGCCGCAGGAATAGATCGCGGCAAGAGTGCGGACCCGCTCCTCGCTCACACCGAAGCGACCGGCCTCCGTGTTGCTGATCCGGGTTCGGTCCACGCCCAGATGCTGAGCGGCTTGCGCCACGTTCATCCCGGCGTGCTCGCGCATCTTGCGCAACTCCGTGCCGAGGCGTCGTTGCCTCGCGGTCGGCGCCGTCCTCGGCATGCGCCCTCCCCTTCGCTTGCGGTCAGTGTTGCGTGGAACGCTTTCGCACGTCCAACTAGAGCATCCATTCTACCGAGCGATAGCACTCGTGCTCACCTATGCTCTATGGTCCTGGTAGCGCAACGCATCGAACCAATCACGCACCGCGTTGGGAGCACCGCCATGCCCGAAGTCGCCGAACCCACCGAACCCCCGTACGCCTACCGCTTCAGCGCCCCCAACTCCCCCAAGAGCCCCAGGGTCTGCCGCGACGCCATCGCCGCGCTCCTCCAGGCCAACGACCTGCACGACCTCGCGGACACGGCGAAACTCCTGGTCTCCGAGGCCGTGACGAACGTCAATCAGCACACCGACACCCAGCTGATCCACATCGACACCCTCGTCCGCGACCGCATCGCGACGATCGCCGTACGCGACGGCTCCCCGGAACGCCACCCGTACCCCCGCGTCGCGGCGCCCGACGAGGAGGGCGGACGCGGGTTGTTCCTGATGCGGGAGCTGGCCCACGCATGGGGCGTCACCTGGGAGAACGGGCTGCGCCCCACCGGCAAGCACATCTGGTTCGAGCTGCGGGACCCGACCAGCTGAAGGGGGCAAAGGTGGCCGTGGCCCTAGCCGACGGCCACCCAGCGGGCTTCGTCACCGAGGAACTCGAACACGGCCCCGCAGTGGTGAGTGCACCCGTACGCCCTACCAGACAGCCTGATCCCATCTCACCATGGGATCACTGTCCATCGACAATGGGGAGGCGCAGCAAATGGGACAGCACGGAGGCAAGCCGGACCCGGCAGAAAGCGATGGGCACAAGCCCGACAAGCCCCTCCCACCGCCCGACCCGAAGCGGCCGGAAACCCCGAAGCGATGACCCTCGACGGCACAGCCGTCCTCGCCCAGCGGCTCGTGGAGGACGGCCACCTCCCCGCCGCATGGCGCGACGCCTTCATCCGCGTCGACCGCGCCGCATTCCTTCCCGATCGCGTCTGGATCCGCATGGGCGACGGGTATGAGTCCGTCGACCGCGCCGTCGAAGCGGATCGCTGGCGGGAACTTGCCTACAGCGACGAGGCTGTCGTCACCCAGATCGAGGATGCGCCCGGCGCCGCATCGGCGCGCACCCCGTCCAGCTCGGCGAGCATGCCGAGTGTCGTCGCCGCCATGCTCCGGGCCCTCGATGTCCGCGACGGGCAACGCGTACTGGAGATCGGTACGGGCACCGGATACAACGCCGCGCTTCTGTCCGCCAGGCTCGGCAGCGAGCAGGTGACCACCGTGGAGGTCGATCCCGCTCTCGCCGACAGGGCGCGCGCCGCGCTGAAGAGCGCGGGCTACCGGCCCACGGTGCTCACCGGAGATGGTGCCGGAGGGTGGCCCACGGACCCGCCGTACGACCGGGTCATCGCCACCTGTGCGGTACACGACGTGCCCCGCGCGTGGATCGAGCAGACCGCGCCCGGGGGGCTCGTCGTCTTCCCCTGGGGTACCGCGCTGCGCAATGGCGTACTGATACGGCTCACCGTCGAGCACGGCACCGACGGCCCCGTGGCGTCCGGCCCGGTCGTCGGCGACAGCGCGTTCATGTGGCTGCGGGCGCAGGCACCCGAACGCGACGTCATGGCCGTGGTCCGAGGTGAGCCCGGCACCGGCAGCACTCGCCTCGACCCGAGCTTTCTCGGTGACGACGACGCGTGGTTCGCCGTCGGAGTCCTGGTCCCGCGCTGCCGGTCGGCGGTGGGCTCTGGACCCGACGGTGAGTGGACCCTCTGGCTCGCCGACTCGGCCTCCGGCTCATGGGCGTCCGTCGACTACGAGCCGGACGCCACCGACTACGAGGTGCGGCAGCACGGCCCACGGCTGCTCTGGGACGAACTGGAGGCGGCTCACGCCTGGTGGGCACGGGCCGGGCGGCCGGCGCGCACACGGTTCGGACTCACCGTCACCTCCGCCGGTCAACGGGTATGGCTCGACCGACCGGACAACATCATCCCCGCCGACATCAGTGGAGAAGGTGACGCGATCCCGCTGTGACGGACGAGAGGCGGAAGTGTGGGCCTCAAGATCTGGCCAAGTCCTCGCCACGGTAGGTGGAGAGGTCGGCCAGGAACTTGCGGCGCAGGGCGGGGACCCTGCTGGTCGCGGCGAAATAGCTGCGGGCGGCGAAGAGCGCGAAGCGACCCGTGACGGGCCGGAAGAGCGGGTCGTCGCCGCTGGTGCCGTTGCTGGTGAGGGATTCGGCGACGCGGGCGAAGCCGTAGGGGATCATCTCGGCCTCGTAGTCGCCGATCGCGGCCAGCAGTTCCTTGCGTCCGCCCGCGACGGCGGTGAGCTCGCGGCACAGCAGCGTGGCGTCGCGCAGTGCGGTGTTGGCGCCGACGCCCTGGCCGGGGGTCATGGTGTGGATGGCGTCGCCGAGCAGGGTGATGTTGGTCGTCGGCCACGGATCGATGGGAACCGAGGTCGCTATCTTCAGCGGGAACGCGGCTTCCGGGTCCGACAGTTCGAAGATCCGGCGCAGATTGGGGTGCCAGTTGGCGGCCGCTTCCAGGGCGGTCGCGATGAGCCGGCGTCCGCGTCGCCGGGTCGCGTCCTCGGGGAAGCGATCGTGCGAGCTCCAGATGGACAGGTTGATGTAGTCGCGGGTGGTGTCGAACTCCCGCCCCGGCCAACCGCCCCGCGCGTCCCGCTTGAACATCATGACGTGCAGCATGCCGATCATGCCCTTCGTGCCGAAGATCAGGGAGAGGCCGTTCAGCGCCTCGTCCGGCAGCAGCGCGCGGGTCTCGGGCGTGAGCGCGGTCTTCGTGGCGATGGCGGTGACACCGGCGTCCTTGATCTCGGCGTGGGGCAGGAACTGCCGGCGCACGGCCGAGCGGGTTCCGTCGGCGGCGATCAGGACGTCGCCGGTCGCGGAGGTGCCGTCGCCGAAGTGGGCGGAGACCGTGCCGTTGGGGTGCCGCTCGTAGCGGGTGAACTCCTTGCCGTAGTGCACGACGTCGTCCATGCCGGTGAAGAGCACCTGGCGCAGGGTCGCGCGGGACACGGAGCGCTCGCTGCTGACCGCGTCGCGCGCCGGGGGCAGTCGGAACGTGGCGGTGGTGCGCAGGGACTGGGTGAGCACGTTGAAGTGGCGGGGCTCGCGGGCAGAGGTGGCGACGAAGGTGTCGAAGAGCTCGGGCGGCAGGCACTCGTGCAACGCCCGGCTGCCGGTGGGGTCGATGCCGACCCGGTAACCGTAGAGACCGTCGCGACGGGAACCGTAGCGCTCGTACACGGCCACCGAGACACCGGCCTTCTTCAGGCCGTGGGCCAGGCACATCCCGCCGGTGCCGCCGCCGATGATCAAGACATGCATGAGGATCGCTTCCTTTGAGAGTCAGGTATCTTGAATGCCAAGGCAATATTACCTTGAACATCAAGAGACTCGACTGTCAAGCGAACTTGTCGACGCGGAGGTGCCCCGATTGGCGAACGAGAAGGAACAGGTGCTCGCTGAGCTGGGCAAGGTCATTCAGGGCTACCAGGCAGCGGTCGATGACTCCGATCGCGAGAGCGCCCGGCTCCTCGGCGTGAACGAGACCGATCTGCGCTGCCTGGAACTGCTGATCGACGCCGAGGAGCTCTCTCCGCGTGAACTCAGCGAGCGGCTGGGACTGACCACCGGCAGCGTGACCGCCATGCTCGACCGACTGGAGAAGCTCGACCTGCTCACCCGCGCCCCCCACCCCGTCGACCGCCGCAAGAGCGTGGTCAAGGTGACGCCGGAGGGGAGCAGGCGCTGCTACGAGCTCATCGCCCCGCTCATCGAGGACGGGGCGCGGGAACTCGGCGCGAAGTACAGCGCGGAGGAGTTGGAACTGGTCATGGACTTCCTACGCGCCACCACCGCGCTCCAGACCCGGCACACCGAACGCCTGCGCGCTTTGCGGGGCCAGTGAGGCCAGTGCGGTGGGCCGGACCGCGTCGGTGGCGGTTGAGCCGAGGAGCAGGTCGGTCAGGTCGTGGGGCCGGGCCTGCTCGTCGGTGGGGGTCGCCGCGGTGATGCGGTCCAGGCGGAAGCCTCGGCCGGCGCGGCGGGTGCGGCACCAGGCGATGAGGTACCAGCGGCCTTCGGCGGTGAGCAGTCCGGCCGGTTCCACGACGCGGTCGGTCTCGCGTCCGGCGGCGTCGGTGTAGGAGAGCCGCAGCGCCACGTTGTCGGTGAGGGCCCGTTCCACGGCGGTGCGGATCTCGGAGTCGGTCCGGGTCGGCCGCGCGACGATCCGTGCGGCGAGTTCGCGGGCCGCCGTCGAGGCGGAGCCGGTCATCGCGGCCGCGAGCTTCTGGGCAGCGGTGCGGGCCGCGCCCGCGTAGGGGGTGGCGGCGCCGACGGCGGCGAGCGCGGCGGTCAGCGCGGAGGCTTCCTCGGCGGTGAAGCGGATCGGGGGCAGGGTCATCTCCGGGGAGATGGACCAGCCCCCGCCCCGCCCGGGTGTGGTGCGCACGGGAACGCCCGTCTCCATCAACGCCTGGAGGTCACGCTGCACCGTGCGGGTGCTGATCTCGAATCGCGCGGCGAGCGCCGCGACCGTCAGCGGTCGCGGCGCGGCCGCGCGCAACTCCTCCACCAGCGCGTACAGCCGGGCGGTGCGGTTCATGGGGCCGACGCTACCGGCACGCGGTGGCCAGGAACTCCCGCTCCCGCCGCTGTTCCCGCTCGGTGATGGCGAGGGGGAACAGGGTGAATCCGTGCATCGCGCCGGCGATGACGTCGAGCCGTACGGGCGCGCCCGCCGACTGCCAGCGCCGGGCCAGGAACAGGGAGTCGTCCAGCAGCGGGTCCTCGGTCCCGACGACGATGCGGGCGGGTGGCAGACCTGCCAGGTCCGCGAAGAGCGGGGAGACCTCGGGGTCACGGCGCCGCTCCGCCCCCATCCCCGGCGTGAACAGCTCATAGGTGCCCCGGAGCGAATCGGTGTTGCTCAGCAGCCGTCGGGGGCCGAACAACCGCTGGCTCGGTGTCATCGACAGGTCATAGGGGCCGTAGAGCAGGTGTGCCGCCCGGAACGCGCCGGTGATGCCGTGCCGGTCGCGAAGGCGCAGCAGCGTCAGGACGCTGAGGTGGGCACCGGCCGATTCGCCGCCGATCAGCAGCCGTTCCGTACCGAACTCGGTCGCGGCGTGCTCCACCAGCCACCGGGCGGCCGCCTCGCAGTCGTCGGGCCCGGCGGGGAACGGATGCTCCGGCGCCAGGCGGTAGTCCACGCTCACCACCGCCAGCCGGGCCTCCACGGCGAGCCGCCAGAGCCTCTCGTCCTGCCCGCCCGCGGAGCCGAACGCCCAGCTGCCTCCGTGGATGTGCAGGTACACGCCGTCGACGCGATCCGGCACGAACGTCCGCACTCTCACCCCGCCCGCGACGACGCGGTCCTGGCCGTGCTCCAGTCGCACCGGTGGGGTGTCGGCGCCGAGCCGGTTACGCCGCAGGAGCACCAGCGTGGCCGCGTTCGGCACCGGCTTACGGGGTGGCCGGCTCGCCGCGTCGGCTTCGAACTTCTCGTTGAAGGCCAGGGTTTCGGCGAGGCAGTCCTCATCTGTGATCGTCATGCCGCCGACATCTTTGATCGTCATGCCGCCGACGTTCGCAGCAGCCCGCGACAACACCCTGTCACCCTTTCTCTGTGATCTACGTCACGGCCTGTGGCATGGCCGGGGACGATGTCGCTACCGCGATGTCACAGCCGTGTGCTGGACGCGACCTGGACCGGTCACAACCCTTCGGAGGGCGGGCGGTTGGCGGCTCGGCGGCGTTCCCCATTGCGCACACTGGTGATGCGGGGCAGGTCAGCGACGAGTTGGGGGGATACGCCATGGCGGCCGGTTGCCGGGACTGTGAGACGTGTACGAGGTCGTGGCTGGGGCGGCTGTTCCAGAACGCGGCGGTGGGGCTGATGCATGTGGTGACGATCGGCATCAGCTATCTGATCAAGAAGGGGTTCAGGCGGCACTGCCCGCAGTGCGGACACCTGCTGTCCAGGCACGCGCGCAGGGCGGACGGTTCGTTCCGGGACTGAGGCCCGTCGTCCACGGGCGGCTGACGGTCACCAGCCGGCCGCGGCTCGGGCGGATGTCCGGCTCGCGGCCGGGAGGCTGCCCGCGGGGCGGCGGAGGTGCCAGACGTCGGCCGGGGGCAGATTGGCCCAGACCGTGCTGCGGCCGGTGGCGTAGCGGCGGCGGTAGTCGGCCAGCACCTCTTCGGCGGCCCGGTGCCGCCGCGCCTGGGTCCGGGAGGGCAGCAGGCTGCGGGCCTGCCGGGTGCCGCGGTAGGCGAAGTAGGCCAGCAAGCCGCCCGGGCGCAGCAGCTCCAGATACCGGCCCATGATCGCCTCGATCTGGTGGGGATCGAAGTTGGCGAAGGGCAGGGCCGAGATGATCGCGTCGTAACGGCGGCGTACGTCGAGTTCCTCGACGTACGCCTCGTGCACCCGTATCCGCTCGGACCGTCCGGCCAGGCGCGGGTGGGTGCGGACGAGGTCGCGCAGTCGGCCGGTGAAGCGGGGGTTGGCCTCGACGATGTCCAGGCGGCTGCCCGCCGGCAACTGGTGGATCAGGGAACGGGTGACCGACCCGGTACCGGCACCGGCCTCCAGGACGCTCAGCGGCCGCCCCGCCTGTGAGCGCACCGGTTCGGTCAGCGCATGGGCCAGCGCCCTGCCGCTGGGGGCGAGGGCCCCGGTGGTGCGCATGTCGCGGGCTGCCTCGAGGAGGAACATCCAGCCTCCGGCGGCGCGCTGTCCGAGGACGTGGTCATGCGGGGTGGTCGAGTCATCCGTGCCGTGCATGGGCGCACGCTACATACCGGCTCCACGTGGGAGGATCCCTCGGCGTGTGACGGTGCCCACGTGCGCGGTGCGGGAGGCGACGCGGGGAACCGGCGCGTTACGCCCCGGCGGTCGACCTGGGCGCGTTTCGGGTGAGTTGGCGGCAGGGGACGACGAGGCGGCGGGCACGGGCGCCCCGGAGTGGTGACGCTGATCACATCCACCACCCGGGACGATGGTTCGGCCGAGGGTTACTCCTACCTCACCGTACGCACGGGGCGGCGCCGGTGGCACCGCCCCGTGCCGGGCCCGGGGAGGGCTCAGCGCTTCAGCGTGAAGGTGAAGTCGCCGGTGAGCTTGGTGCTCAACCGGACCGCCGAAACGAGTTTGCCCTCGGTGATCAGTCTCTCGACCTCGGCCCGCGGAAGACCGAAGCCCTCAGCGACCAGCCGCACCGGCCGGACCGGGATCCGCGCCGCGAAGCGGACGGAGACATCGGCGACCTCACGGTCCAGGTGATCCGATCCGCCGGTGTCGAGGCGCCAGGCGTCGTCCCAGTCGAGGGCGATGCGATTGCGGCGCCGTACGACCGGATCCTGGAGCAACTCGGCCGTCAGGCCGAGGTCGTTGTCGTGCAGCCGGTCGAGCAGCTCAGGTCGTACGGAGCGCACGTTCATCCGCTCGAAGACGGTGAGCTTCGCCGTTTCCCCGCATCCGGTGCAGAGCACGAGGAGCCAGGCGTCGATGCGCTTGTGGTTCGCGTTGACGCGGAACTTACCGTTCGCCCGGAAGCGTTCGGACGCGCACGCGTGACAACGGCGGAGGACGAGCGGCAGGCAGGTGGGCATGACCACCCAGTTACAGAGCACAGAAGTACACCGGTTTCAGTGAGAAATCCGCAGCAAAAAGGAGCGCGGCGCATATGCGCGACGCGCGACAAATCAGCGCTTGGGAGGTCTCACACGGTGTACAACGGCACGTCCCTGCCTAGACGACTTGGGTCGGCAGAACGGTAACGGTGCGGAGCGGTGCCGCTCCACTGGTTTTTTCGGAGCCGGTCAGAAGGGCTGGAGCCGGCGGCGCAGAAGGCAGAACTCGTTGCCTTCGGGGTCGGCCAGCACGTGCCAGTCCTCGGTGCCGGTCTGACCGACGTCGGCGGGCTTGGCACCGAGCGCGAGCAGCCGCTCCAGCTCGGCGTCCTGGTCGCGGTCGGTCGCGTTGACGTCGATGTGCAGCCGGAGCTTGGCGGGCCGGGGATCGCCGCTGGGGCTGAGGACGAGGGTGGGCTGCAAGCCGCCGAAGCCGACGCCGGGCGGCCCGATCTCGATGCTTCCGTCGTCCTCCCGGCCGATTTCGACATAGCCGAGGACCTCGCTCCAGAACGCGGCGAGCCGCTCGGGGTCGGCGCAGTCGAGGATCAGCTCACTGATGCGGCATGCCATGCCCGTCAGTCTACGGAGAGATCCCGAAAAGCCACCGGCCGCGGCGGTGGAACCACCGTCCGGTGGTTCCACCGCCGCGGCCGGGCGGGCATTGACGTTTACTCGTGGGCGCTGATCACACCGCGGGTGCTGAGCACGATGTACACGCCATTGGCGTCGAGCCCGGCGTCGTGTCCGTTCGCCTCCATCGTGCCCATGACGTCACCGTGGCCGATGATCTCCGCACGGTAGTGGCTCTCGCCGACCTTCGTTACCTTGGCCGTCCAACCGCCCGCGAGTTCGAAGGTGCCCGGCGCCTTGTGCTCGCCGCCCATCCAGGACTGGACCTCGCCGCCCATCGTGAGCACGACGTACATGCCGTTGGCGTCGAGCCCGGCGTCCTTCCCGTTCGTCTCGAACGTGGCCAGCACGTCACCGTCGTTGACGATCTTGAGGCGGTAGTGCTGCTCGCCGAGCTCGTAGATCTCGCCCGTGCTGCCGTCCGCCAGGGTCTCGGTGCGGTCCGGGGATGCCGCCTCGTCCGCGGCGGCCGACTCGGTGCCGACCTTGGCGTCGGAACCGTTCGCTCCATTGCCACCGGAGCCCTTCGCGCCAGTGGCGGAGTCCGCGCCGCTGTGGCTGGCGGAGGCCGCGGGCTTCGAGGCGTTGGCGTCCGAGTCGTTGCAGGCGGTCAGGGTCAGGCCCGCGGCCACGACCAGGGCCGCGGCGGCGACGCGCAGGGTGCGGCGGCGAACGGTACGGACGGCGGTGATGGAGTTCATTTCGGGTCCCCCCAGGGGCAGTCGAAGTGGTCGTCTTCTCGGTGCGTCACCAACTCTGGTCGGGCCCGCTACCGCAAGGCTGCCGCCCCGCTAACGGTCGGCTAACACGGTGATGACCTCGGCGGCTTCCGCTTAGGCGGCGTCGTCGGGGGCCGCCGGTTCGGGGAGGCTGGGCAGGAGCAGGCACAGCGGGACGGCGACGGCGGTGAGCGCCACCGACCACCAGAAGGCGGTGCCGAAGCCGTCGGCCAGGGCGCCGGGGGTGTGGGCGCCGCCGGTGCTGTGCTGGAGGATGACGGCGAGGACGGCGATGCCCACGGCGCCGCCGAGTTGCTGGGCGACGCGGGTGATGATGCTGGCGTCGGGGATCTCCCCGTGCGCCAGCCCGACGTACGCGGCGCCCATGGGCGCGATCATGGCGGCGCCCAAGGCGATGCCGCGGACGAACAGCGCGGCCATGAGCAGGGCCTCGCTGGTGTCGGCGGTGACGAAGGCGAACGGCACAGTGGCCGCCGCGACAAGGACGAACGCCGCGAAGGCGACCCCGCGGGGGCCGATGCGATCGGTGTACGCGCCCGCCAGGCCGCGCGCCAGGAGCGCGCCGACACCCTGCGGGATGAGCAGCAGCCCGGCGCCGAGCGCGTCCTCGCCGCGGACCTGCTGGAAGTACAGGGGCAGCAGCATCATCGACCCGTACAGCGAGATGCCGCCCAGGAGGAGCAGGGTGGCGGAGGAGGCCACCGCACGGTGGCGGAACAGCCGCACATTGACCAGGGCGCCGGCGGTGCGGGTCAGCGCCCAGGCGGTGAAGCCCCCGACCAGGACGAGTCCGCCGACCAGCGGGACGAGGACCTTGGCGTCGGCGAAGCCCGCGCTGCCCTCGACCCGGGAGAGGCCGTAGACGAGGGCGGCGAAGCCCGGGCAGAGCAGGAGCAGGCCGACGGTGTCCAGGCGGGCGCGGGGGCGGTCGGGCGCGGGTCGGTCGTCGGGCAGATCGCGCCGGGCGAGCCAGGCGCCGACGACGCAGAAGGGAATGTTGACGAAGAACAGCCAGCGCCAGTCGGCCAGACGCAGGATGAGGCCGCCCAGGACCGGGCCGAGGATCGGGCCGAGTGCGGTGGGCACGGTGATGATGGCCATGACCTTGCCGATGTTGCGGCCCTGGGCGGCCTGCATGAGCAGCGTGGCCATGAGCGGCATCATCATGCCGCCGGCGCCGCCCTGGACGATGCGGAAGGCGATCAGGCTGGTCGCGTCCCACGCCAGCGCGCTCAGGATCGAGCCGAGCAGGAACACGACCAGGGCCGCGATCCACAGGCGTCGGCCGCCGAGCCGTGACTGGGCCCATCCGGCGAGCGGGATGGTGACGAACACCGCCAGCAGATAGCCGGTGCTCACCCACTGGATGGTGGAGAGCGGGGCGTCGAGCTCCCTCGCCAGGTCGTTGAGCGCGACGCTGACGATGGTGGTGTCGAAGACGACGGCGAGGGCGCCCACGATGAGGGTGATCGCCATGCGCCACAGGGCGGGATCCACGTGACCGGGGTCCGCGCGATCGGAGCCCGCGTGACCGGGGTCCGCGTGACCGGGGTCCGCCGCCGCGGATGTCGGGTCGGACCGGTTGGGAGGAGAGCTCATGAACAGCCGCCTTAAGATACAGAGATCTATCTTACGGCGGTCACAGTAAGGCGCTAGGATAAGAAAGGCAAGCCTATCTAAGGGAGGGGCCCATGCCCGAGCGACGCCGCGGAGCGGCACTGGAGAAGGCGCTCCTCGACGCGGCCTGGGAAGAACTCACGGACACCGGCTACGCCAGGTTCACCATGGACGCCGTCGTCAAGCGCGCGGGCACCAGCCCGCCCGTTCTCTATCGCCGCTGGTCAAACCGCGACGAGCTGGTCCGGGCGGCCATCGTCCACACCCTGAAGGAGTCCCGCCTCGACGTTCCCGACACGGGGAGCCTGCGGGAGGACATCCTCACCCTCATGCGGGAGATCAACTCCACCCGCGTCCAGTTCATCACCATCATGAGCATGCACCTGGCCGACTACCACCAGGAGACCGGAAACAGCCCCGGCGACCTGCGCGACCCCCTGGTGACGGGGCGCGCGGAAGCCCTTGACGCACTCTTCGCCCGCGCCGTCGACCGCGGCGAGGTCAAACCGGAACGCCTCACCGAACGCGTCAAGTCGCTCCCCTTCGACCTGCTGCGCCATGAAATCCTCACGACCTTCGCCCCCGTGCCCGACGACGCCCTCGAAGAGATCGTGGACACGGTCTTCCTCCCCCTGGTGCGTTAGGGGGTGTCCGGCCTGAGCGAGGCGGGTCAGCCCTCTTCGGCGACCAGGGTGTAGCGCACGGTCTGGGCCTGGATGAGGCCGTCGCGGAAGACGAACGTGTCGACTCCGTCCGACACGCGCGCACGGGCGGTGGCGGCCGACCACTCGAGGAAGAGAACGTCGTCCGCGAACTGGGGCTTCAACTCCCAGGCGGCGTTGGGGAGATCGCCGAGCAGCGCGCCGATGCCCCGCTTCACCCCTTCGCGGCCGCGCAGCACACCGGAGGGCGTGACGAAGACCGCGTCCTCCGCGTAGTTGGCGCTGATCCTGTCCAGGTCGCCCGAGCCGAGGGCCTGGCCGTGGTCGTGGAAGATCTGCTCGGGGGTCCGGGTCATCGCTCCAGCCGTTCCGTTCACGGGTTGTTTCGCGGATACGCGAGGTGACCCGAGACGATAGTTGCGTGCGCATATGATTGCAAGCGCTGGCTATTGCACCGACAAGCTCCTGTCGAGTTGATCGGCCAGCCCGGCCAGGCCATCGGCGTACAGGTCGAAGCGATCCGCGAGGGCGGGCGGGTCGCCGACGGGGCGGGCGACATAGGCGGTGCGCAGGCCGAGGCGCTGCGCACCGCGCAGGTCCCAGGCGTGGGCGGCGACCATCAGCAGCCGCTCCGGCGGCCGTCCGGAGACCGCGACGGCCAGCTCGTAGACCGCCGGGTCCGGCTTGTAGGTCCGGGCGTCCTCGGC
The DNA here is from genome assembly GCF_039525925.1 of Streptomyces javensis. Lineage (NCBI taxonomy): Bacteria > Bacillati > Actinomycetota > Actinomycetes > Kitasatosporales > Streptomycetaceae > Streptomyces > Streptomyces javensis. The sequence continues at coordinate 193,817 of NZ_BAAAIF010000010.1, forward strand.
GGACAGGGCCTGGTGCCAGCGCAGCCCGGCGTGGGCGTTGAGCTCCAGCAGCGCCGTCCGGCTCGCGTTGGAGAGCCCGATCAGCGGGAACCGCTCGGCGAGCCGGGCCAGCCCCGCCACCGCGTCGGGCCACGGCGGGAGCCGGCGGCCGGACAGCGCCAGCGCCGCCACGGCGGCCGGGTCGTCGACTCCGGCGGCGTCGGCGACGAGCCGGGCGGCCTCCTGGTCGAGGAGCTCGGTGGTGACGTAGGGCCGGGCGCCGTCGAGGATGCGGCGCTGCTCGCGGTCGATACACCGCTGCCACAGCGACAACAGCCGCTCGATCCCGGAGTCGTCGAACGCCGGGGCGAGTTCACGGATACCGGCGCGAAGGCCGGTGGGTTCGTCGACGAGCGTGCCGAGCACATCGAAGACGATGGCGTCGATCTCCAGCTCTGACATGGGCGAGGTCTCCTGACGGGGCTGGTGGCCGACACGGCATGTAAGGGTTAAAGTCGCGTTTAGTCGAACGTAGCGAGAGGTGCGTCAACCATGCAAGTGGCGCTGAACGATTACGTCTGGGCGGCGGGGATCGCGACCGAGCTGGTCAACACCACCGCCGAGGTCTGGCGCGGCGACGACCGCCTGCCCGACCTGGCCGCCCTCGTCGCGTTCGCCGAGTTGCACGGCGACCGGCCCGGAGGCGACGACGACGCTCGGGGCGCACTGGCCGAACTCGCCCGCCGTGGACGTCCGGCCGACCTCCGGGCGGTGCACGCACTGCGGACCACCGTGCGGGACCTGATCGACCACCCCGACCGCGACCGCCTCGTCGCCGGTGCCACCAGGCTCACCTCGGCCGCCCGGGGCGCCACCCTGATACCGGATCCCGCACACGAGGGCCGCATCCGGTGGGCCGTCCCGCTCCGGGACGGGGCGACCATCGCCGACACCCTCTCGCTGATCTGCGGCCTGGGCGTCCTCGGGGTCGTCCACACCCTCGGCGAGCGGCGGTTCCGCCCGTGCACCGCGCCCACCTGCCGGGGAGCGTTCATCGACACCACCCGGCCCGGCAGCCGCCGCTACTGCATGCCCGGACTGTGCGGCAACCGCGTCAACGTCGCCAACCACCGCGCCCGCCAAGGAAACGCGCGGCCGTCCGCAATTCGGCCGCCCTATTAGAAGGTGACGAAAACCGGCCACATGCTCATCATGTGACACCTCGATGCACTGGCGGGATCAGGGGTTCCGCTATCAGAACGCGCTGATAGATCGGGTCCGGAGCCGAGGTTTTTCATTCTTCTGAACGGTCAGAACAGTGTTGCGAATAACACATATTCACTCCTTGTAGTGCATCCGAACCCCACAGAAAAACACTATCCTCGGTCCAGTCGTTGACTGGGCGGAGGCCGGAACAGCGACGCTGCCCGCACATCCGTGGGGTCAACGACGTAGTAAGCGGGCGTGGTTCTCCACGTCTGGTGAGGGCCGCCGCCCCTGCTCCAACTGCCAGGAAGGGAGGGGCGGCGGTTTCCGGCCAACACCGTCATTGCCCATCGCTCGCGCACACCATCCACATGTGATTTGCATTCGCGATCACCTCGTTGCGACCGCCATGGATAGATCGCTCGGGCAATCACTTAGCCGGACAGCAGGCAGCCGCCAATTTGAGTGGCAATTAGCGGACGCCGGAGAGCCAAAAACTCCTGCTGAACGTCGCCGCATCCCATGCCGGACATGACGCTTTTCACGAAGACGCGCCGAATATGCGAACCAAGCGACCCTTGGGGCGTTTCACCCCCACCTGGAATGTGGCGTTGGCCATACCGAACGAGGGGCCAACTGGCCCGTTAAGTGCATTTACATGCGCTCCCTATCGCAAAGTTGCGTAATACCCGCCGGTAAGTATGGCCGCTATGGCCAGTGATGAGCGCTATGCAGGCCAATGTCCCTGAAGCGGAGGGGAATTGTAGTGTCACCCTCCGACAGCTGACGGCTGACGCTTTGTCAGTGGTTAGTGCGGGATTAGTTGCGCCGAGCGACGTGGCTGCGTTAACTACACGACACCTGTCCGCGGGCAGGCGTACGTCCCGACGTGGTGTTCCCCCTTCCTGGCAGTTGGAGCCGAACACCCCGTCAGCCCCTCGCCAGACGGGCCCCGGCACATGACCGAGGGCCACGAAATCCAAGGAGAACCTGAATGGCCGCACGCGAGCGCCGGCGACACCTCGAGGTCAACCTCGACGAGCACGTGACCTTCTCCGTCCGCATCTCCCCCAAAGCGCTGCGGTGGGCCTGGGCCGTGTGCATCACGGTGGGCAGCACCGCTTGGTACACGCTGACGCACTAGGTGTGTTGTCCGGGGAGGTTGGTGACGCGGCTGGCTGGGGTGTGGCCGCTGATTCCGGTGTGGGGTCGGTGGTAGTTGTACCAGTCCAGCCAG